>JBDNCR010000161.1:0-5036 GCA_046719555.1 Verrucomicrobiia bacterium
CCGGTGAAAGTGGTGGAATCGAAGCGAAACCTTGGGTTTGCGGCGGCGAATAATCGGGCGGCGGTTGAGGCTGGTGGGGAGTATTTGGTGTTGCTCAATTCGGATGCCCGGGTGGATCCTCCGGTGCTGGCCGAAGCGATCGATTGGATGCGGGCGCATCCGGAGGTGGGGGTGTTGGGTGCCCAATTATTGAATGAGGACGGGTCGTGGCAGAACTCGATTGCCTCGGAGATTTCTCTGGCGACGGAGTTGTTGAACAAATCGTTGCTGCGTCGATTGTTTCCGAGAAAGTTTCCGGGGAAGGAGCAGCGATGGGAGGGGCCGGTGCCGGTCGATTCGGTGATTGGGGCATTTATGGTGGTGCCTCGGACGGTGTGGGAGCGGTTGGGGGGGATGGATGAGCGGTTTTTTCTTTTTTTGGAAGAGACCGATTTCTGTCGGCGGGTGCGTGAGGGGGGTTGGCAGGTGGTGCATCATCCGGGGTTGCGGGTCTGGCATCGGCAGGGAGGGTCGGCGGGGTCGATTCAGGTGGCGGCGCGCATCGAGTATTGGCGGTCGCGCTACGCTTATGCGAAGAAGCATTTTCCGGTGGGGATGCGTTGGGCGTTGGGGGCCGGGTTGGTGGTGAAGTTGGTGGTGGATTTGGTGGCGCAGGCGGTGGGGACGGTGTTGACCTGCGGGTTGCATCGGAAGGTTCGGGCCAAGCTTGCGCTCGATGTGGCGCTGCTGCGTTGGCACCTGGGTGGGTGTCCGGATTCGATGGGGATCTCGCGCGCATGAACGGGCCGGTGCGGGTGTTGCAGGTTAATTCGATGTTCTCGGGCGGGGGAACGGATGAGCAGGTGTTGCGTTTGGCGGAGGGGCTGGTGCGACGGGGGTTGACGGTGGCGTGTGCCTATCCGGAGGGGGCGGCGATGGCGGCCCGGGCGGAGAGGACCGGTGCGGAGCCGTTTGCTCTGCCTCGAGACAAGCCGGGTTGGTTCGCGGGTGCGATAGCGCTGGCGCGGCGTTGGCAACCGGAGGTGATCCATGCTCATCACGGGAGGGACTATTGGCCGGCGGTGCTGATCCGGGCGTTGGGAGCGCCCCGCGCCAAATTGGTGTTGAGCCGCCATTTGGCCAAGAGCCCAGGGGCTTGGACGAGCCGCCGCTGGTTGTTGGGAGTGTGCGACGCTTTGGTGGCGGTGTCGGAGGGGGTGGCGGCGATTTTGCGACATGGGTTGGCTCAACCCGAAAGTCGCGTGGTGGAACGGCATTGGCGTCCGCCGATGCGGGGAGATTTTAGTAAACTCCGGGTGATTCCGTGTGGGGTGGATACGGAGAGGTTCCGGGAGGTGGATGGTTCAGCGTTGAGGGCCGAGTGGGGGTTGAAGCCGGGTGATTTCGCCTTTGGCGTGGTGGGGGCCTATGATTTTCCCGTGGGCAAGGGCCAAGCTGAGTTTCTGCAGGCGGCGGTCCGGGTGGCCCGGGAACAGCCATCGGCCAGATTTTTGTTGGTGGGGCGGGGGACGATGCGGGAGAGGTTGGAGGCGGATATTGGGGCTCTTGGCCTTGAGGGGCGGGCGTGGTTGACCCGCTATGCTGAGGACATGCCGGAGGCGATGAGTGCCTTGGATGCGCTCGTTCACCCGGCGTTGGGGACAGAGGCTTTTGGCTTGGTGGTGGCGGAGGCGATGCTTTGCGGCCGACCGGTGATTGCTTCAGAGCTGGACGGGATTCCCGAGGTGTTTCGAGTCGGTGGTTTGGGGGCGTTGGTTCCTCCGGAATCGGTTGGGGCTTTGGCCGAGGCGATGCTTGCGGTGGGACGGGCGAGTCCGCCCGGGGTTGAGCAGAAGGAGGCGGTGCGGGCGCGGATTGAAGCGGCGTTTGGGGTCGGACGATTGGCGGAAAGGCACGAGGCCCTTTATCGAGAGTTGGTGGGAAGATGACGGTGGGGCGCTCGATTGGGTGGACGGGTTTGGCGGCGTTGGGGATTGCGGTGCTGCTTCAATTGTGGCGTCCTTGTTATTTTTTGACCGACGACAGCTTGCGATTGGCCTGGCCGGTGTTGGTGGAGCAAGGACATGCGAGGAAGGCGGGCCTCGATCCGAATGAGAGCCAGTTTCTTTTTGGTGGTGGTTATCGGTTGGATCAGGATGCGATGTTTACGCCGAATCGGCATCCGTTGATGGCGGGGCTTTCGTGGCTGGCGGGGACAAGGGCGGAGTTGTTGATGGTGGAGGTTTGGTGTTCGCTCCATGCGATGGTGGCGGCGGCGGGGTTTGCGTGGATGGCGGGTGTTTTCCGGGCTCGGACGTGGCAGGGTGGAGCCGCTCTGGCGGAGGCCGGTCCATGGTTATCTGGGTGGTTGGGTTTAAGTTATGCGTTCAATGGATATACGCTCTATCTAGGGGCGTCGGGATTCTGGTATTGGGCGAATGTGGCCGCGCTGCCGTGGATGGTGGGGGCCTTGTGGGATCCCAACCGATGGAGAGGGGCGGTGATTTTGGCGGCGGGGGCTTGGCACATGGCGATTGGGGGTTATCCGGGATGCACGGTTTATGCGGGGTTGTTGGTGGGAGCGTTGATGGGGGTCCGATGGGTGACGGGGAATGGGGAGCGGGTGGGGTTGGTTGGGTGGTGGTTGGGAGCGGGGGTGACGGCAGCGGGCGCCGCCTGGCCCTGGCTCGGTTCGGTCGTGTTGGCCCTGCCTGAGTCGGTGCGCGGTGGGGCGATTCCGGTGGAGGCGGCGTCGGAGAAGGCGATGCCGGTGGTGGTGTTGGTGGGGTCGTGGTTTTTGTCGAGTTTGAGTGCGCCGCTGGGAACGTTCGAGACCTTCGGGAAAGTGGCTTATGCCTATGGCCTGGCCGCGTCGCCCATGGCTTGGTTTGTCTGGTGTGCCTTGAGGGGCCGTCGGGGGTGGAACGGATGGGACGGGGTGTGGTTGGGACTGGCAGGGTTGGTGGCCCTTTTGATTGCGCGTCCGGCGTGGTTGGCAGGGCTTTTGTCTGATGTGCCGATTTTGGGTTCGCTGCGATGGCCCTACAAGGAGGTGTTTTTGTTTCTCTTTCTCGTTCACGGGTGGATGTTGCGGGGGTCTCGGATGGCGCAGGATCGAATGGTTTTGGTGGTGGCGGTGGGTTGGATTTTTTTTCTTTTTCCGCTGGTGGCTTTTGGTCCGCCGACGTTGAACGAGGCGGCGGAGGATCGGGCTTGGCTGCGGTCAGGGCGCGCGGAGGCGTGGGGGGAGAGACTTCGGGAGGCGGTGGCCGACACCCGGGGTCTGGTTCCGGCATTGCCGGATTGGGCGTTGGAGGATGTGGAGACTTATCTTTCGGTGCCCGCACTTCCGTTGGGAAGTCATAATTATCCGGCTTACTTTCGGGTCCGATCTGCCTCGGGGTATTCGGCCACGTTGCCCCGGGAACTTTTTTATCGGGAACCGCGGCCGTTCAATGTTTACGGAGTTTTTCGGGAACGGGACGCGGAGAGGCTCCGGGAGGCGGGTTGGGCGACGGTGACGAGGGTCGAGGGGGAAGGAGGTGCGCGGGTGGTGGTGATTCGACCCGACGGGGAGCGGGTAATGCTGGCTCTGCCTTAGGATGGGGTGGATGGGGCAGAGGATTTGGAGGTAGGAAACGGGATTGCAGGGCGGTCTTTAGAAACTAGGTTAAGAGCGTGGACGCAAATCGAGTTGAGTTTATGCGGGGAATCTTCCGAGGCCCGTTATTGAAGTTTCGGGAAACTCTGCTGATGATGGCGAGTTTAACGGATCGCAACTTCACGATGGCGTTGAACGCTTATTTGGAGCGGGATGACGCCAAGGCCGACCTGGTGGAGACGGAGGATGAGGTGGTGGACCGGCTTGAGATGGAGATTGATGAGATGGTGGTCAATTATATTGCCACGCACGGGGCGATCGCCACGACGTGTCGCCTGATGATCACGGCGACCAAGATTTCCGAGGGGCTGGAAAACTTTGCTGATCAGGCGGTGTCGATTGCCCGGCGTGCGCGGATGTTGAATCGCCTTCCCGAGGTGCATGTTCCGGTCGACGTTCTCGGCGTGGGCAAGATGGTGTTGGCGAATATGCGGGAGTGTATTTCCACGTTTGTGGATGTGGAGCCGGAGCGGGCAGCGGCTTTGGTGAAGAAAGATAAGGAGATCGATCTGCTGACCAAAGGTTTTGAGAAAGTTTTGCACGAATTCATGAGTGAACATCCGGATTCAATTGTGCAGTGCATGAACCTGTTGATTTTGATTCGAGCGTTGGAGCGTGCGGGGGACAGTGCCAAGAAGATCGCCGGGGACGTGCACTTCCTTTATACGGCCCAGGACATTCGCCACGAAGGGGCAACGACGTTCGATTCCCGCTAGGTGCGGTGTCTTTGAGGCAAAGGGCAGGCGGGGGTTCAGGGCGAGGTTTGACCGGCCCGCCGTTTCGTTTCGAGTAACCTCTCCGAGAATGGAGGACAGGCGAACGGGAGGCGTTCTTTGTTGTGATTGTGGGAGTCGGCGAAAGCGCGTTGAGCAAAGATGCCCTGAGCTCGAACTTGGGCCAGGGTCTGAAGGGTGGTCTCGATCGAGGTGAGGTCGTCTTGGGTCACGATTTGGTGCCAAGAGCCCTCGCGATCGATCGCGCCAACGGTGACCTGGCGTGCTTTTGAAGCCAAAAGCCACAGATAAGCGGCGAATTGGAGCCCGGCCCCGTCGGGTTTGAGGATGGTGTTCAGTTTCGGCACGTTATCCGGTTTGCCGGTTTTGAAGTCGATGATGCGAAGTTCATTTTCATCAGCGGATTGCATCATGAGGTCAACCCGTCCTTTGAGCTGAAGGCAGGTGCCGCGGACGTGGTCGCCGGCAACGGTTTGTTCGGTCTGCAGCCGGAACCCACCTGTCTGTTGAGCAACTTCTTGGGCCATGGCCTGGGCATAGACGGAGGCTTCGGCGAAGATGCCCCGCCACCAGGGATCGTGGGGTAGATCCCGGGCGGTTTCCTGTTGGAGGTCACGCAGTCGGTTGAGGATGTCGGGCGCGGAGGGGCTGGTGGTGTCGGC
>JBDNCR010000162.1:0-5035 GCA_046719555.1 Verrucomicrobiia bacterium
CGAAGGGTGTAAGGGCGGTGGCGGGGATTTCTCCGGCTTTGGTGATGCGATCGACGATGCGTTGACGGTCAATGGCGGCGGAGAGGGCGCGGCGGACAAGGACGTTGTCGAGGGGGGGACGGGTGACGTTGAAGCGGTAGAAGTAGTTGGCGAGGAAGGTGTAGGAGTGGAATTCGGGGAGGTGGCGAAGTTCGGAGATGAGTTGGGCGGGGACCATGCTTTTGTCGAGGATGAGGTCGGCTTGGCCGGTGAGGAAGAGGTTGAGGGCGGTGGTGGCTTTGGCGACGGCGAGGGCGTGGACGCGGCGGAAGGCGACGGAGGAGGCGTTCCAGTAGGTGGGGTTGCGTTCGAGTTCGATGCGGTCGTTGATTTTCCAGGCGCGGAGGAGGAAGGGGCCGTTGACGACGATGTTTTCGGGACGCAGCCAGGCTTCGCCGTGGGTGGCCACGGAGGGGAGGTGGACGGGTTGGTAGGTGACGAAGGCGGTGAGTTCGGGGAAGTAGGCGGTGGGGGATGCGAGGTCGACTTGGAGGGTGCGGTCGTCAAGGGCGCGGACGCCGACTTGGGAGAAGTCGGTGAGTTGTTGTTTGTGGTAGGCTTCGGCGTTTTTGATGAAGAAGAGGATGTCGGAGTAGGGGGCGGCGGTGGCGGGTTCGAGGATGCGGCGCCAGGAGCCGACGAAGTCGTGGGCGGTGACGGGGTCGCCGTTGCTCCATTGGGCTTGGCGGAGGTGAAAGGTGTAGCGGGTGCCGTCGGGGGAGACGTCCCAGCGCTCGGCGATGCCGGGGATGACTTCGCCAGCGGCGTTGCGGGTGGTGAGTCCTTCGAACAGGGAGGAGGAGATGCGTCCGTCGGCTTGGCCGGTGATGATGGCGGGGTCGAGGGATTTGGGTTCGGGGCCGTTGACGAAGATGAAATCGACGTTGGCCGGGCGTTTGGCGCAGGCGGCAAGGAGGAGGGAGGCCAGGGTGAGGGTGAGGGAGGCGAGGAGGGACCGAAACACAACAGGGGGGAGGCTAGAGACTAAAGGTTTACGGTAGAAGGGAAAAGGTGATCTGGGTAGGGCTACTTTTGGCTTTCGCGGTGAGTCGCGGTTTGGCATGGATGACCGATGCGCTATTTGTCAGGGGTTCAGCCGTCGGGGATGTTGCACCTGGGGAATTACTTTGGGATGATGCGTCCGGCGATTGAGTTGCAGGCGAAGGGGGAGGCGTTTTATTTCATCGCGGATTACCACGCGCAGACGAGTGTGGGAGAGGGAGGAGAGTTGCCGGGTTTGGTGCGGGAGGTGGCGCTCGATTTTTTGGCTTGTGGGTTGGATCCGGAACGGACGGTGTTTTTCCGGCAGAGTGCGGTGCCTGAGGTGCATGAGTTGGCGTGGTATTTATCGACGGTCTGTCCGATGGGTTTGTTGGAGCGGTGTCATTCGTACAAGGATAAGACGGCGCGGGGGCTGGCGGCGACGCATGCGTTGTTTGCTTATCCGGTGTTGATGGCTGCGGATATTTTGCTTTATGACGCGGATCAGGTGCCGGTGGGGAAGGATCAGAAGCAGCATTTGGAGGTGGCGCGGGATCTGGCGCAGAAGTTTAATGAAAAGTTTGGGGAGGTGTTTCGGCTGCCGGAACCTTTGATTCGAGAGGAGGTGGCGACGTTGCCGGGGATTGATGGGCAGAAGATGTCGAAATCGTATGGGAACACGATTGAGTTGTTTGCGGAGGAGAAGGTGTTCCGGAAACGGGTGATGTCGATCAAGACCGATTCAACGCCGGTGGAGGCTCCGAAACCGGTGGAGGGGTCGGTGCTGTTGGCGTTGGCTTCGTGTGTGGCCGGGGCTGAGGAGGTGGCGGCGATGCGAGCGAGTATGATGGCCGGAGGCATCGGATATGGGGAGTACAAGAAGCAGTTGGCGGATTGGTTATGGGCCTATTTTGCGCCGTTTCGGGCGCGACGAGCCGAGTGGGCAGCCCGACCGGGTGGGGTGGAGGGCGTCCTGGCGGACGGGGCAGCTCGGGCGCGGGCGGCGGCGATGAAGGTGCTGGGGAAGGTGCGGCACCTGGTGGGGATGGGAGGGTGAGGAGCGCGGCATGATGGAACGAGGAACATCTCCGTTGCGGGTCTCGCTGCCGGTGTTTGAGGGGCCGCTGGATTTGCTGCTGTATCTGATCAAGCGGGATGAGGTGGATATTTACGATGTGGAGATTGGGAGGATTACGGGTCAGTATTTGGAGTATTTGGAGGCGATGCGGGAGTTGGATTTGGAGATTGCGGGGGAGTTTTTGGTGATGGCCTCGAATTTGGTCTATTTGAAGAGTCGGACGTTGTTGCCGGTGGATCAGCAGGCGGCGGAGGAGGATGCGGAGGAGGATGATCCCCGGTGGGATCTGATCCGGCAGTTGGTGGAGTATAAGAAGTTCAAAGAGGCGGCGGGGGATTTGGGGGAGCGGGAAGCGATTCAGGAGCTGATTTTCCGGAGAAGGGCGGCACCGCCGGTGGGCTTGGCGTCAGGGGAGGGGAAGAAGGAGCAGGATTTGGGGCGGGTAACGATGTTGGATTTGATTCATGCGTTTCAGAAGGTGTTGGAACGGGCGCGGAAGAAGGAGGGGTTCCGAGAGATTTACGAGGAACGGTTTACGGTGGCGGATAAGATCGAGTTCATTTTGGAGACGATGAGCCGGACGGGGCGGGTGTTGTTTTCGAGCTTGTTTGAGGCGATGAGTTCGCGGGCGGAGATCGTGGTGACGTTCCTTGCATTGTTGGAGCTAATTCGCCTAAAACATTTGCGCGCGATCCAGCCGGATCCTTTGGGTGAGATTGAAATAACGTCACGGGCAGACCATGGAACTGAAGTTGATTCTTGAGGCGATTTTGTTTGCCGCGACGAAGCCGATGCGGGCGGCGGAGTTAGCGTTGGCCGTGCGGAAAGGGGCCGACGGGGCGTCGCTTGAGGAGGGTGCCTGTTTTGCCAAGACGACCGAGGGGGAGGTGGAGGCCGCGCTCCGTGAATTGCGGGAGGATTGGCGGGACCGGGCGATTTTCCTCCAAGAGATTGCGGGTGGATGGCAGTTGGGAACAGCTCCGAGGTTTGCCCGGTGGGTCGGGGGACAGGTGACGGAGCCGAAACCCGCCCGGATGAGTCAGCCGGCACTGGAGACGCTGGCGGTGATCGCTTATCGGCAGCCGATTTCACGGGCGGAGATTGAGGCGGTGCGCGGGGTGGCGGTCTCGGGGGTTTTAGAGACCCTGGTGGAGCGGGGCGTGGTGCGGGTGGCGGGCCGGGCGGATATTCCGGGGCGTCCACTGATTTATGAGACGACCGAGCTTTTCTTGGAACATTTTGGACTGAAAGATTTGCGGGAGTTGCCGAACGCCGAGGAGCTGCGTCGGGCGAAACTCCCGGAGCCGCCCGATCCGGAGGTGGTGGCGGCGCAGCCGGAGCTTTTGCATGAACCTAACCCAGTTGCGAGCGAAGATTGATGAGGTGGATGAGCGGCTGGTCCAGCTGCTGAATGAGCGTGCGGCGCTGGCTGAGGAGGTCGGCGCGGTGAAGCGGAGCAATGGGCAGTCGGTGTTTGCGCCGGAACGGGAGGAGATGTTGTTGAATCGGATTGACCGGCTGAATCGGGAAGGGCGCTTATCAAAGGAGGCGCTTCGGGCGATTTACCGGGAGATTTTATCGGCGTGTCGGCAGAGGCAAAAACAGTTGCGGGTGGCGTATTTGGGGCCGGAGGCTTCGAATTGTCACCAGGCGGCTTTGCAGCGTTTTGGGGCGAGCGATTTGTATGTGCCGTTCCGAACGATTCCAGAGATTTTCATGGCGGTTTCCAGAGATGAGGCGGATGCTGCGATTGTGCCGATCGAGAACTCGACCGAAGGGGGGGTCAATGCGAGTCATGACGCGTTGGTGGAGACCGATTTGGTGGTGTGCGGGGAGATTTTTCTTAAGATCGAGCATGTCTTTGCCACGCGGGAGGCGGACGGGAAAATCAAACGGGTCTATTCCCATCCTCAGGCCTTGGGACAGTGTCGGCATTGGTTAGCGGAGCATTATCCCGAGGCGGAGTTGGTGGAGGTGAGCAGCACCTCCGAGGGGGCCAAACGGGCGCAGGAAGATTCGCATGGGGCGGCCGTGGTCAATCCGTATGCGGCCCGTTTTTATGGGTTACAGGTGCGGAGCCGGAACATTCAGGATCGGCTCCGGAATTCGACCCGGTTTTTGATGCTTGGCAAACATTGCGTGCCGCCGTCGAAGCAGGATAAGACGACGCTGTTATTTGCGGTGTCGCACAAGGTCGGCGCTTTGTCCTCGGTGTTGTCGGTGTTTTCGGAACGGAAGATTAATTTAATGAAGATCGAATCGCGCCCGGCTGCCGGGAAACCGTGGGAGTATTTGTTTTTTGTCGATGTCCAGGGGCATCGCGACGCGCCCGTGCTGCGTGAGGCATTGGAGGCGGTGCGGGAGCATACATTGTGGTTGAAAGTGCTCGGTTCCTACCCACAGGCTAATCCTCATGTTTGATCGGAAATCCGGGAAGCACGACTCGATCCCTGAGTTGATGAAGCCGTCGGTGGCCGGACCGTATGTTCCGCCCCCTGTGGATCCGGACAAACCGGGGGAGCCGCCGCCAAAGGAAGCCAAGGTCCCAGAGACGAAGGAGGGGGCGACCGTTGGTTCGACCGACGCAGGGAAGGCTTCCGCGAAGGTGGAGCCAGAGGCTCCGAAACAGGCCGAGAAGGCTGCGACACCATCGGGCGTCGCGGCTGGAGGCGGCGAGAAGCCCGCTGAGGGGTCTCGAGGTCAAGAGCAGGGGCTGGATGCCAAGGAGCGGGAGATTGAGCAGGCGTTTGCAAAACGGAAAGAGGGAGGCGGAGCAGCCGGGACGGCGTCGGCGGGAGGCGAGGCCGGGGGCCAGGTGGACAAGGCCAAGACGAGTGGATCGGCTCAGGGGAATGAATCGGGGGTCAAAGGGTCGAGCATTTTGACGCGGGGCCCCGATGGGAAGATTCGGATTGAGAAGTTGGAACGGGTGGAGAA
>JBDNCR010000163.1:0-5019 GCA_046719555.1 Verrucomicrobiia bacterium
CGATCTATCCCTGCTCCTGAAGTTGACCCTTCACCCGATCCGGATTGGCCCCTGGAACATCAATCTTGTTAATCGCCACCATGATCGAAAAATGGTTCGGATTGGCCGCCCGTGCCGCCTTCGCATGCTGAATCGCCTCCAAGGTCTGTGGCATCAGTCCATCATCAGCCGCCACCACAATCACCACAATATCGGTTACCTGCGCTCCACGAGCCCGCATCGCCGTGAACGCTTCGTGACCGGGCGTATCCAAAAACGTTATTTGCTTCCCATCTCGCTTCACCGTGTAAGCACCAATATGCTGGGTAATTCCTCCCGCCTCGCCCTCCACCACCTTCGTCTGCCGAATCGCATCCAACAGCGAAGTCTTCCCATGGTCCACGTGGCCCATAAAGGTAATCACCGGCGGCCGTACATGGAGATTCTCCTCAATCGTCGGAGGCGGAGGAGGCGGCTCCACCACCTTCTCTTCCTTGTGCACTCCCGCACCCTTCTCCCGCTTCTCCAACTGAAAGAGGAAACCGAACTTCTCGCAAATCTTCCGCGCCACCTCCTCCTCAATATTCTGATTGAGCGTCGCGAAAATGTTCATCTCCATCAACTCATGAACCACCTGGAACGGCTTCAATCCAAGGCGGCCCGCGAGATCTTTCACGACAATCGGCGACTTCATCGTGATCACCTGTCCAGGAGTCGGCGTTTCTGCCTCCGGGGCCGAAACTGGAGCCGTTGTTGGGACAACCGGCGTCTTCACTGCCGGTTCGGTTGATGCCGCTCCTTTGGCCTCTAACCCGAGGCTCGCCTCCGGTTGACTTTCTGATGCCTGGGCCGGCACAGCCTTACGAACAGATCGTTTCGTCCCCGACGTCGGCGACTTCGTGGTCCGGCTCGAGGTTTTCCTCTCCTTAACAGGCTTCTTTTCTTGATCGGTCGGCATGGAAAGTTAATCGGGCTGAAGTTTAGGTCTGCGCAGACTGCACAATCGCTGAGGTTGCATCCTTGATCTGTTTGACCATCTCCGGATCAACATCCGGCAGACTTTCACTCAGATCTTCCAACGACGTCTCATGGATCAGGTCAATACTGCTCTGGCCAGCACGCACCAACTTATCCGCCACCAGCGGATCAATCTTCAACACCTCGGCCAAATGCGCTGCAGCCAAACGGACCTTTTCATCAAAGTCGGAAACAGGAATCTCCTCCTGTTTGATATCAATTTCCCAACCGGTCAACTTTGCCGTCAAGCGCGCGTTCTGACCCCGCTTCCCGATGGCCAAAGGAAAGTTTTCTGCATCCACCAAAACCGTTACCCGCTTGGTGTCTTCATGAAACTCGAGGTGCTTCGGCCGGGCCGGCTTGAGCGATTCAATCACCAGCTCCCGCAAATTGTTGGACCATTTGAACAAATCGATTTTCTCATTGTTCAACTCCCGCACAATATTCTTCACCCGGGCTCCACGCATGCCCACACATGCACTGACCGGATCCACCTTTTCGTCCCGCGACCAAACCGCAATCTTCGTTCGGTAGCCAGCCTCACGAGCCATCGCCTTGATCTCGATGGTGTTGTCTTTCAACTCGCTCACCTCCAGCTCAAACAAACTCCGAACAAAATTCGGGTGGCTGCGACTTAGAATAATTTCCGGACCGCGCGGATGATTCTCCACCGCCAACACCAAGGCCCGAATACGATCCCCCTGGTTGTACTCTTCCGTCGGAACCCGCTCCGCCGCCGGCATCACCGCCTCGAATTTTCCCAGGTCAATCAACACATTCGACCGATCAAAGCGCCGAACCGTCCCGCTCACAATCGTTCCGACCCGGTCCGAAAACTCATCCAAAATCTTGTTCTTTTCCACGCCCCGTAGGATTTGGTTCATCGTCTGTCGGAAAGCTTGAGCGGCAATCCGACCAAACTCATTGGGTGGAACCTCAACCTCGACATAATCTCCAACTTGGGCCGTTGGCTTCTTTTGCCGAGCCTTCACCGTCTGAATCTCGGTGGCTGGGTTCGAGACATGGTCCACCACCTTCATCCGCAGCAACGCGCGGACCCGGTTTTCCCGCTCCTCGATCTCAATCCTCACCTGAGCATCCGCTCCAAACCTCTTCTTCGACGCAGCCACCAGCGCGTCCTTGATCGCAGCAATCACGGTCGGCCGATCAATGCCCTTCTCTTTCTCCAGGTAATCCACCACCGACGAAATTTCCTGACTCATAATCGTTTTCTCGTATTCACGACCTCACCCCCAATTTCGCGTCTCTCCGGAGCAAAACCCCGCAAAGAACAAAAAAGTGGGAACCCCCGAGGGCACCCACTTCCGCAAAACCGACGGCCAGGCAGACTGAAAAAATAGAAGAACAGCGCTAAGGGTCAAGCTCCCATTTTCCCCAGCCTCGATCAGCCCAGCCGGTCCAAGAAACGACGCAACAATCCTAGGCCCGCCGCCTGGCTTTTCTCCGGATGAAACTGCACCGCCAAAACCTGCCCGCTTAACACCCCACTGCAAAACCGGACCCCTCCATAGCTTGTCAAACAGGCCTGCACCTCCTCCCCAACCTCCCCCGGATAAAACGAGTGAACATGATAAAAGTAATCATCTTCGATCCCCCCAAAAAAACCCCGAGCCGTCGAACGCCATTCCACCCGATTCCACCCCATATGAGGCACCTTTCCCACTCCCGGCGAAAACCGGACCACTCGTCCCGGCAACCAACCCAAACCCGCAACTCCAGGACTCTCCTCACTCGACTCAAACAACAACTGAAACCCGAGACAAATTCCCAAAAACGGGCGCCCAGCCTCCAGCCACTCCCTCAACGGCCCCACCAACCCCTGTCGCTCCAGCGCTCCCATGGCATCCCCGAAGGCCCCGACCCCAGGCAAAACGACCAACTCCTGCCTTGCGAAATCGCCAGGCGCGGTCACCAACTCCGGTTCAGACGCCACCACCGCCAGCGCCTTGGCCACACTCCGTAGATTACCTCGCCCATAATCGACCAGGCCAATCTTCACAACTTCCCTTTGGTGCTTGGCAAACCTTTCACCCTCGGATCCATCCGGCACGCTTGATCCAGCGCTTTCGCCAACCCCTTGAAAATCGACTCCGCCAGATGATGAGCGTCCCGAGAATACAAAGTTTCAATATGTAGATTCATCGCCCCATTGACCGCCACCGCCCTCATAAATTCCTCCACCAATTGAAGCGGAAAATCCAACACCCGCTTCCGCTGCAAAGGAGCCCGCAGCTCCAAAAACGCCCGCCCACTCAAATCCACCACCACTCGACTGAGCGTCTCATCCATCGGCACATACGCATATCCATATCGGCAAATACCCCGCTTATCGCCCAGCGCATTCTTCAGCGCGGTTCCCAGCGCAATCCCCACATCCTCCACCGTATGATGATAATCCACCTCAAGATCCCCGCTCGCCTGAACCTCCAAATCCATCAAGGAATGCCGGGCAAACAACGTCAACATATGATCAAAAAAAGGAATCCCGGTCGCCACGCGGCTCTTCCCCTCCCCATCCACATCCAGACGCAGATCAATCCGTGTCTCCAACGTGTCCCGTTTCAAACGCGCTTCTCTTTTCATTCTAGTTCCCCTTCCCATCTCGCAAACGCACCTCAACCGAAGCCGCGTGACCATCCAACTTCTCGGCCAAGGCCAACGCTTTAATGTGAGGAGCTGCCTTGGCCAAACTTTTCCGATCATACTCCACCACACTGGTCCGCTTCACAAACTGCTCCACCGTCAGCCCGGCAAACATCCGCCCGGCTCCACCCGTCGGTAACGTGTGGCTCGGCCCCGCCACATAATCCCCGGCCGCCACTGGCGACATGCCCCCCACAAAAACACAACCGCTATTCCGGATCCGTCCCGCCAAAGCCCGCGCTCCTTGACACGCGAGCGACAAATGCTCCGGCGCGATCAACTCCGCACCCGCCAACGATTCCGCCAACGACCGTGTCAACACCATCGTGCAACCCTTCTTTAAAGTCGCCTCCAGGTAGTCCTTCCGCTCCAGCCCACCCAATTGCCGGTCCATCTCCTTTTGCACCGCCTCGAACACCCTCCGCTCATGCGTCAAAAAGAAAATCTGACTTCCTGGCCCATGCTCCGCTTGGGCCAACAGATCCGCCGCCACATAACGGGGCTCACAGCTCGCGTCTGCCACCACCGCCACCTCGCTCGGACCCGGCAACAAATCGACCGCCACCTCCCCAAACAACTGCCGCTTCGCCTCCACCACATAGGCATTGCCCGGACCAAACACCTTATCCACGGCCCGAATCGTCTGGGTTCCGCAGGCCAGCGCCGCAATCGCCTGAGCTCCCCCCGCCGCGTAAACCTCCGTCGCGCCTGCCCGCCGGATCGCGTACAACAAATGACCATGCACCGGCGGAGGCGTGCACACCACAATCTCCGGCACCTCCGCCACCTTCGCCAGACCCACCGTCATCACCGCCGTTGACAACAACGGTGCCGTCCCGCCAGGCACATAGATCCCCACCCGTCGCAACGGCGTAAACGTCTCTCCCACCACCGCTCCCTCCGCGTTCCGGCTCCGCCACGCCCTCGGCACACGCCGCCGCGAAAACGCCGCCACATTCCTCAAGGCAAACGTCAACGCCCGCCTCACCGCCTCCGGAGGCACCTCCCCCACCCCCTTGACCTCCAGATCGGTCACCTTCAACGCCACCGGCGAAAATCGGTTGCCAATCTCGACCACCGCCCGGTCCCCCTTGCGCCGCACCTCCGCGATCGTCCGGGCCACCACCTCCTGCACCTTCGGATCCGGTCGCAACACCCGGCGCAAACCGGCCAACCGCTTCGCGTCACCCGAACCCTTACAAATAATCCGTTTCATCAAAAATTACCGGACCTACTCCCACTCAATCGTCGCCGGTGGCTTCGACGAAATATCATACACCACCCGGTTAATCCCGCGCACCTCATTGATGATCCGGCTCGAGATCTTGCCCAACAACTCATACGGCACCTGAACCCAGT
>JBDNCR010000164.1:0-5011 GCA_046719555.1 Verrucomicrobiia bacterium
CCATCACCGAAATCCTGCGCAAAGACCAGACCGAAATCGAACGGCTGACCGAAGCCGTGCAAAAAGCAATCGAAACCCGCCAGCAGGAACTCCTTCGTGCCCTCGACGTCCAAATGAAATCGGCCCAACAAGCCGGGGACCTCGACGCCCTTCTCGAACTCCGCAGCGAAGTCGGGCGGGTCAAGCAAGGCATCCTTCTCGGCGAGCCGGTGAACCAGCCCACCGACGCCGAAGGTCGCCGTTCCTTTGCCCTCCTTCGCCAAGCCCGCGATGCCTACAACACCGCTGCCACCAACGCCAAAAAAGAGTTCGACTCCAAACTCACCCAACTCAACGAGCGGACCGCTGGCGAACTCCATCAACTCATGCGCGACCTCACCCGTCAGGGAGAAATTGACGCCGCCATCGCCGCCCGTGACGAAGTCAACCGCATCCGCACCCGCACCCCATCTCAAGTTGCCGCCTCCCGCAAGCCCGCCGAAGGACTGCCCGTCTCCGAGCACGAACTCAAACCCGCCGAACTCCTTCAAACCCTGCTCAAAACCCAGTGGCGGCGCACCTACCTCGCCACCGGCGCCCAGGAAACCATCTCCTTCGAACGTGGCGTCACCCAACGCGGCCAGCGTTGGGACGTCCTCCCGGACGGCACCGTCGCCCTCACCCTGGGAAACCAAGTCGAAATTTGGACCTTCAACCGAAACCTCAACGAAGCAAAAGGCTACGTCCGCGGCTCCGATCGCATCTCCTTCACCGCCCTTCGACAGTAAACGCCCCCCGCACCCACGTCACCTCAGGCACCCGTCCCGGTTCCAAAATCACCTCGACCACATCAAATCGCACCGGCGGCGGAGCCACCCGCAACTCCTTCAAATAAGCCTCCGCCGTCAACCGGATCCGCCGCCGCTTCTTCCCATCAACCGCCTCGGCCGGTCGTCCCCAACCCTCCGGCCCCCGCGCCTTCACCTCCACAAAAACCAAACTCTCCCCGTCGCGCACCACCACATCCACCTCACCCCAACGGCCTGCATAATTCCGCGCCAACACCCGACACCCCTGCCGCCTCAAAAACGAGGCCGCCACCTCCTCCCCATACGCCCCCTCCTCCTTAATCGAGGAAAAATCCGGGCAAACCCGCCTCGCGCACGGGCGCAAACGTTCGCCGATGCAGCGGGCAAGGTCCCAAACGATCCAACCCGGCCTGATGCCTCGCGGTCCCATAACCTTTGTGTTGGGCAAATCCATAACCGGGAAACTCCTCCTCAGCCGCCTCCATCATGCGATCCCGCGTCTCTTTGGCCAGAACGGAAGCCGCCGCCACCGACGGACTCTTCCCATCCCCCCCCACCAAAGCCCGGTGCTCCCGACCCAGCGCCCTGATCGGGCGTCCATCCACCAGCGGCATCACCTCCACCTCCCCCAAACCCTCCAAAGCCCGCCGCATCGCCAACGCCGTCGCCCCGAGAATATTCAACCGGTCAATCTCCTCCGCACTGGCCCATCCCACCGCCCACACGGCCCCAGGCCACCCGACCAACTCCGCATACAAACGGACCCGCATCGGGCGTGAAAGCCTCTTGGAATCATTCAACCCCGACGGCCAACTCGTTCGCGAAGCAAAGACAAAGGCCGCCGCCACCACCGGTCCAGCCCAACAGCCACGCCCGGCCTCATCCACCCCGGCCACCCGGACCGGGGGGAGCACACCCAACTCAACCTCGTGGCGCCAATCCAGCACCACCGCGTCCGTCGGCCCGACAACCTCAGGCGGCTGCCGAACCCGCCTTGGCTGCTTTCTTCGCCTTCCGGGCCGTCTCGGCCTTCTTATCCGGATCGACCTGCAGCGCACCCTTCCGCGTCCGCAAATAATGCAAACGCGCCCGGCGCGCACGCCCGGGCTGATCCACAACCACCTTCTCAATCCGGGGCGAATTCAAGGGAAACACCCGTTCCACCCCTTCCCCGTAACTGATCCGACGCACCGTGAAACTCTCATTCACCCCACGTCCCTTCCTCGCAATCACAATCCCGGTAAACACCTGGATCCGTTCCTTATCCCCTTCCTTCACCCGGGTATGGACCTTCACCGAATCGCCGACCTTAAACTCCGGCAACGACTTCTTCATTTGTTCAGCTTCGATTTTTTCAATCAGTTTCATAGTTATTCTCCTCACTGCGTTTCCCGGAGCAAATCAGGCCGACGCTCCCGCGTTCGCTTGATCGCCTGCTCCCGGCGCCACGCCTCAATCGCGGCGTGGTTCCCCGACAGCAAAATCTCCGGCACCCGCAGGCCTCGGAAATCTTCCGGCCGGGTATACTGTGGCCCCTCCAGCAGGCCAAGTTCCCCAAACGACTCGTGCCGGGCCGACTCCCCGTTTCCGAGGACCCCGGGTAGCAGCCGCACAACCGCGTCCACCACCACCGCACCCGCCAACGTTCCGTTGGTCAGCACATAATCGCCAATGGAAAGTTCTTCATCGACCCATCCCTGCCGAACGCGCTCATCGATCCCCTCATAGTGCCCGCTGATCAAGATCAGACGCCGCTCCCCCGCTAACCTCCGCGCATCCCGCTGCTCAAACCGTTGACCTTCCGGCGTCAGGTAAATCACCCGACCCCGCTCCGGCCCCAGCGGCCCGATCGCCTCCAGCGCTTCCACCAGCGGCTCGCACCTCATCACCATTCCCGCTCCCCCGCCAAACGGTCGATCATCAGCCGTCCGGTGCCGATCGTGCGTATACTCCCGCACATCGTGAACTCGAATCTGGGCCAATCCCAGCTTCCGAGCCCGCCCCACCATGCTCGATTCCAGAAACCCGGACAGCATCGCAGGAAAAAGAGTGAGAATGTCGATGGTCACGTTCAATTCGCCATCTTTGGGTCCACCACCTCCAGCGCCACGCGCTTATCGGTTTTCGTCGCCGCCGCCCCCAGCACACTGCGGATCGCGCCGATGGTTTTCCCGTTGCGTCCGATCACCTTGCCAATATCGCCGGGGTTCAGGTGAACGCGGAAGACAATCTGATCCTCCAGCTCCACCTCTTGCACATCAACCTCGTCCGGAAAATCAACCAGAGCGCGGATCACGAAATCGACAAAGTATTTCATGCCCCGCCATCCCGGTTCAGACCGCTCCCGCTGCCTGCTTCTTGCGCTCCTTCTTCAGCAACGAAGCCACCGTCTCCGAAGGCTTCGCCCCCTTGCCCAGCCACGCTTCAATCTTGGCCAGATCCAGCGCCGCATTCTCCCCGCTCTTCAACGGATCATACGTTCCCACTTGCTCGATAAACTTCCCGTCTCGCGGACTGCGCGAATCGGCCACGACCACCTTGTAATAAGGGCGGTTCTTGGTCCCTTCCCGCCGCAAACGAATTGCCACTGCCATAATTGTTAATTCCAGTTAAGCCCGCCGGAGTTCCCTCCCAGCAGACGCTTCATCATTTTCTCCTGATTCCCGCCGCGGGCGAACCGGCCCATCATCTTCTTCATGTTCCGGAACCGCTTCATCAAGTCGTTCACTTCCGTGACGCTTGTGCCGCTCCCGCTGGCGATCCGCAACCGCCGCCGCGCATTCAACACTTCCGGGTGCCGACGCTCCTTCTTCGTCATCGAAAGAATGATGGCCTCCGTCCGTTTCAGCGCACGCTCGTCAACTGCGGAATTGGGGAGATTACCCATCCCCGGAATCATGCCAAGGATATTTTGCAGAGGCCCCAGCTTTTTCAACATCCTCATCTGATCCAAGAAATCCTGCAAATCGAACGCCTGCGACTGCATCCGCTTGGCCATCGCCTCCATATCCCCCTCCGTCATCGCCTCCTGCGCCCGCTCCACCAAACCCACCACATCCCCCATCCCCAACATCCGATCCACCAAACGCCTCGGCTCAAACACCTCCAGCGCTTCCACCCCCTCGCCCACCCCCACATACCGTATCGGACAACCCGTCACCGCCTGCAACGACAACGCCGCCCCGCCCCTCGCATCCCCATCAAACTTCGACAAAATCAACCCCGTCACCCCCGCATTCGCATGAAACGCCCTCGCCACCTCCACCGCCGCCTGACCCGTCGCCGCATCCGCCACCAACAACGACTCCTCCGGCCTCACCCATCCCCGAACCCGCCGCAACTCCTCCTGCAACCCCTCATCCACCTCCATCCGCCCCGCCGTATCCACAATCCACACATCCGCTCGCATCCCCTCCGCCTCCCTCAACGCCCTCCCCACAAAAACCTCCAAGCCCTCCCCGGCCTCCGCTCGGATCACCGGCACCCCCACCCGCTCGCCCAAACGCACCAACTGCTCCGCGGCCGCCGGACGCGGCAAAACCGCCGCAATCAACACCGGACGGTTCCCCTCCCGCCTCAACCTCCCCGCCAACTTCGCCGCCGTCGTCGTCTTTCCCGCCCCATTCAACCCGCACACCAACACCCGCAACGGACGCACCTTCGACAACCCACCGCTCTCCGCAGAAAACGTCGCCACCAACTCATCGTGCACAATCTTCACAAACAAATCCCCCGGCCGGATACTCTTCTCAAACTCCGTCCCCACCGCCGCCGCCTTCACCCGATCACAAAAATCTTTCGCCACCGCAAAATGAACATCCGCCGCCAACAACGCCATCCGCACCTCCCGCACCGCCTCCGCAATGTTCTTCTCATCCAGCCGACCGTATCCCTTCAGCCGCTTAAAAATCCCCTGCAACTTCTCGCCCAATTCATTCAACATCATCCAACTCCCGTAAAGTTAACCCCCCCATCATGACTCAAACCCCTCCGCCGCTCAACCGCGATCCTCCCTCACCTTCCCCAAAACCCCACCAAAAACCCCCAACTTTTGCTTGCCATGCCCGAATGCCTTCGGTTTTCTTGCCCGCCGCCCAACGGATTTATGTTCACCTTCGCCGCACTCTCCCCTGCCGCCGATCACGTCTTCCACTCGGTCTCTGAAGCCGGGGAAAAAGTCGCCCTCTTCAGTTGGTTTACCAACTCGATGCTCTTCACAGATC
>JBDNCR010000165.1:0-4970 GCA_046719555.1 Verrucomicrobiia bacterium
GATCATTGGATCCTTCAGTTTTCCTTGGCATTATTCCTCGTAGGCATCTCGGGTCAACAAATCCCTCATGGCCGAACTGGGACTCTTCCCCTCAAAAAGCACACGAAAGGTTTCACCCACGATCGGGGCTTTGATCCCTCGCTGGGCACAATAGGCGTGGATTGCTTGACAGGTAAAGACACCTTCGGCCACTCCGCCCAGATTGGCCAGGATATCTTCCAGTCCCCTACCCTGCCCCAGACCAACCCCCACCCGGTGATTGCGACTGGTGGCGCTATAGGCCGTCAGCATCAAGTCTCCCAGGCCACTCAGGCCGAACATGGTTTCCATCCGAGCTCCCCCTGAAACCGCAATTCGCACCATCTCGGCCAGGCTCCGCGTGACCAAACCTGCCATCGCGTTCTCGCCAATGCGTAGCCCGGAGCAGACGCCCGCGCTGATGGCAAAAATGTTCTTTAACGCCCCGCCATACTCGACCCCTGCAAGGTCCCCTGAACGGTAGGTTCGAAGCACCGTATTATGCATGACGCGCTGGACCGTTTCGGTCACTTCCGGCTGGCTGGCAGCCACGACCAAGACCGTCGGCTTACCCGCCGCCACCTCTCCCGCCAGACCCGGACCGGATACAGCCCCAACAGGATGGCCGGGCAGAATGTCCGCAATCACCTGAGTCACCCGCAGCCCCGTGGCAATCTCGATCCCTTTGGCCAAGCTGACCAACGGCACCCCCGCCGGCACAGCAAGATGGCCCAGGCGTTCCCGGACAGCCTGGGCCGGCACCGCGAGAAAAAGGAGTTCTGTCGCTGACGGGACCGCTGATTCCCAGCGACTGACCAGCGTCACCTCATGTCGATTGCGGGTCAGAGCTGCCGCAAACGCTTTGCCCCAAGCCCCCGTGCCCACCACCGCCACCTTCATGAAGCCTCTCCGCCCGACGTCGCGGTGCGCTTTTTCCGGAAACTTGGCTCGGTCCCGTCGAGCAACCGCGCCAGGTTGCTGCGGTGACGCCAGAAACTAACGATGGCGAGCAGCACGCAAAGCCCAATCAACAGGGGTCGGTCCGGTGCCGTCATCCAAGCCCATACCGGAAGGATCGCCGAAGCCGCCAGGGAGGCGACCGAGACAATCCTTGTGATCCCAAACACCAAGCCCCACACCGCTGCTGTTAAACCGAAGGCAACCGGCATCAGGGCCAACAGCAGACCAGCCGAAGAGGCAATCCCCTTCCCTCCCCGAAAACCAAGGAACGGCGTGTAGTTATGGCCCAAAACGATCAGCAGAGCACATAGCAAAAGGCCCGCATCGCTCGAACCAAGACCGGTCCACGCTTGATGGAACGGCTCCAGATGACCGAGCCACCAAATCGGCAGGAACCCTTTGGCAAAATCGAATCCAAAAACCAGTGTGCCCCACACCGGCCCCAGGACCCGAAAAGCATTGGTTGCCCCGATATTTCCACTCCCCTGTTGGCGAAGATCAACACCCCGCCCTCTGCCAATCAGATAACCAAACGGAATGGCCCCCACCCAAAAACAGAGAAGGGGCGCAAGCCACACCCAAGGCGTCAATCCGGCATTGTCGAACGCGGCCAACACGCGGCTAAGTTGGTAGCCTCCTCCTCTCAGCGCAAGGCGATTCCGGGTGCCTTCAATCCAGGCGGATCACCACTCCCCGGCGTGGATGGATAACGCGAGTTTCCAAGACCTTTCCGCACGGGTCGACCCAGGTTTCTCTCAGACCGCAAGGCGAACGGCGGATCCGGTAAATGATCCGACCGCAAGAATCCCTCACCAAGAGGGACGCCCGGGGATCGATCCCTTGGCCGATCTCGACCCAATGGCGACCCCAGGGGGTGTGCCCAAGCCCCGGGGCACTTGCACAAGGCCCGACCCGCGTCATTGGAAACGTCGATGGCGTTACCATCCGAAACGCCACGGGCCGACTCGTCGCCCCGTCCACCACCGGGCGGCAAGGCTCCCGAATCGTCCACGCCGTCTGCGCGCACACCCATCCTTCTGCTCCCACCCACAGACCAAGAATTGCCACCCAAACCTTCACCCCATTAGCTTGGCCTTCAAAATCGGGTTTCGCAAGGTCGTCATGATCCCGTCCTTGGCCTCCCCTCCCGGCAATTTTCTTGTCATCCCGGCAAGGCCTGTGCTTGCTAGGCATAAGATGCTTTCCGGCCGCTACGCCACCGAAGGATTCTTTGACGAGATGTTTTTGCCAGACGGTTCGGTGCGTCCCCACTACCGGCGCCTGATGGAACGTTTTTCCCAACTCAGTGCCGAAGAGTTCCTGCAAAAAAAACAGGCCGTGGATGCCAGCTTTCTCCGGCTCGGCATCACCTTCACCGTCTATGGCGATGAAGAAGGCACCGAACGCATCTTTCCCTTTGACCTCGTTCCGCGCATCATTCCGGACAAGGAATGGCGGACGATTGAGGAGGGCCTGACCCAGCGCATCACGGCGCTGAACATGTTCCTCCACGACGTTTACCACGATCAGCGGATCATTAAAGAAGGGATCATTCCCGCACCCTACATTCTTTCTGCCAAACATTTCCGCCGCGAATTCATGGGCTTCAATGTCCCCCGGGACATCTACATCCACATTTGCGGAACAGACCTCATTCGGGACAACGAAGGTCGTTACCTGGTGCTCGAGGACAATGGCCGCTGTCCCTCTGGAGTGTCTTACGTTCTGGAAAACCGGGTCGCGATGAAGCGCGCTTTCCCCAACTTCTTTGAAGCTGCCGGAGTTCGTCCAATCGATTCCTACTCTTCGGACCTCCTTCAAACCCTGCGCTATATCGCTCCTGGTGGGAAGGAGGATCCAACCGTGGTGTTGCTCACGCCAGGCGTCTACAACAGCGCCTATTTTGAACACTGCTTCCTGGCCCGCCAGATGGGTATCGAGATTGTCGAGGGGCGCGATCTGGTTGTCCGAGATTCCAAAGTCTTCATGCGAACCACGCGCGGCCTGGAACAGGTCGATGTCATCTACCGGCGTCTCGATGACGATTTTCTTGATCCCTCGGTCTTTCGCCGGGACTCGGTCCTCGGAGTTCCGGGCCTAATCAACGCCTACCGGGCGGGCCATGTCAGCCTGGCTAACTCGATTGGAACCGGCGTCGCTGACGACAAAGTCATTTATTATTTTGTCCCTCGGATGATTAAATTTTACCTCGGCCAAGATCCGATCATTCCCAACGTCGACACGTATCTCGCCTCAGAGGAAAAAGACCTCAAATACATCCTCGACCACCTTCCGGAACTTGTCGTCAAAGCGGCAAATGAATCGGGTGGTTACGGCATGTTAATCGGACCCAAGGCTTCCCGCTCGGAGATTGCCGAATTTCGTAAAAAGATTGTCGCCGAACCGCGAAACTTCATTGCCCAACCCACCATCTCGCTTTCACGTCATCCGACGCTAGTTGACGGGGCCAGGGCCGAAGGTCGGCACATCGACCTGCGTCCATTTATCCTTTACGGAGATAAGGTCCGCATCATGCCCGGCGGCCTCACCCGCGTTGCCCTGCGCAAGGGCTCACTCGTCGTGAACTCTTCCCAGGGCGGCGGAAGCAAAGACACCTGGGTCCTTTACGGAGACGAATAAATGCTTTCCCGCGTCGCCGACTCCCTCTTCTGGCTGAGCCGCTACATTGAGCGGGCTGAAAACACGGCCCGAATTGTCGATGTCAACCTCCAGATGCTCCTCGATTTCCAGCGGATGGACGATCAGAAAATCAAAGACCATTGGCAATCTCTCATTAAAAGTGTGGATGAAGAAGACCTCTTCAATTCGCTTTACAAAAAGCCAACCAGTGATTCCGTCACCGAGTTCCTCACCTTCCATCCCGACAATCCCGACTCCATTGTCTCCTCCCTAAGCCGTGCCCGCGAGAATGCCCGAATGGTCCGCGACCAAATTTCAACCGAAATGTGGGAGGAACTCAACCGGATGTATCTCTTCGTCCGGTCGAAGCAGGCCCGCAAACAGTGGAAATCCGATCCCTACGGATTCTACAAACAGATCCGCGACGGATCCCATCTTTTTCAAGGACTTACCGATTCCGTTTATCCCCACGATGAAGGCTGGGAGTTCATCCAGCTAGGCCGCCATATTGAACGGGCCGACAAAACCTCGCGCATTCTCGACGTCAAATACCACATCCTCCTCCCCTCGGTTCGCGACGTGGGCGGAGCCGTCGATGTCGTTCAATGGTCGGCCATTCTCCGCTCCTGTTCCGCTCAGGAAGCCTACCACCATGTTTATGTCAACTCGGTCGAGCCCTGGAAAGTGGCTGAATTTCTCATTCTCTCCGAACACTTTCCCCGGTCCATCCGTTTCTGCTGCCAAAGGCTCGATGCCTCCTTGCGCCGGATCTCCAAGACCCCCGAACACGAATTCTCCAATGAGGCCGAAAAATGCTCCGGGCGCCTCCTTTCCAATCTCAACTACAGCTCAATGGACGACATCTTCGCCTCAGGACTCCATGAATACCTCGACAGTGTTCAACGCGACCTCAACCGAATCGGCTCGGCGATCTTCAAAACCTACTTCTTTTATCCCGCCACCGATCTCGAGAACGAAATCCGGGCCCAGCAGCAACAACAACAACAAACGCACGTCTCCCCCGCCTCGGCGGCTGTTTGAAGGGTCGCGGCCCGCGCTCCGGAATTATGAGGTTATCCATCCTCCATCGCACCCTTTACACCTATCGGCAACCGGTAACCGATTCGGTCAACGAAGCCCGACTGCGTCCGCTTGACGATATTTTTCAAAACTGCCTCTCCTTTGAGCTTCGCACCGATCCGACCACCTCCTTTTCCTCCTACCTCGATTTCTACCGCAACACGGTTCACGTCTTTGAAGTCGCTGCTCCTCACCGTTCCCTCCAGATCGAATCCCGATCCACGGTGGAGACCGTTCACCCTCCCCTTCCCTCCGACGAACAGGCCTTTCCT
>JBDNCR010000166.1:0-4936 GCA_046719555.1 Verrucomicrobiia bacterium
AAAACCTTCCACTCACCCGCCGGGCCGTCTCGGCCGACACCAAAATCGCACCCGCTGACGCAAGTTTACACAACCGCGCAGCCACATTCGTCACCATCCCCGAAGCTGTGTAAGTCCAACGATCGCTCCCCGTGCCTCGAATCCTCGTGGACCCAACCAAGGCCCGACCCGAATTTATCCCCATATTGATCGCCACCGGAGGATGCAATGCGCTCCGGGCAGCATTGAGCGCCGCCACCCGCTCCCTCACCTCCAACGCCACGCCCACCGCTTCCATCGCGTGCCGCAACGAATCCTCATCCTGAAAAATCACCATCAACCCATCACCCGCCGTCTCGTTGATATCACCTCCCCCCGCATGAATCTGGTCAATGAAACTCGAAAAATAGGCTTCAATCAATTCGCTGGTCTCGGCCGGATCCAATTGGGCACTCAGTCCCGTGTAATTACCCACATCCAAAAACATCACCGTGACATCGCGCTCCTCCCGTTCCAAGCCTGGGGCCAGCGGATTGGCCTCAATTCGTGCCTGCACCGATTGAGGCACAAAGCGGGACATCACCTCCTTCATCCGTATCTGCAATTCAAGCTGCCGCAACGCCTCGGCCAACTCCTGATTCTTTCGATTCAACTCCGCATTCTTCTGCGCCAGCGAATACTCCCTCGCCTCCACCTTCACCGCCATCAAACCAAAGGCCTCCGCCAATTCGGTCACCGCCTCCGGATACCGACCGACCTTTGTCATCTTGAACAGATCATCCACCTGCGAGTAATCCCCTTCGCTCAGCGCGTGGGTTAATCGGGCAAGCTCCCTGAGCACCTCACCAACCGCCCCCGGATCCTGACTCTCCATCCCTCTTAGTTTGCCGCAATTCCCGTTTCCCTGGCAAGTGACCTGACCCGACCCCCTCCACCTCCCTCCCCGCCCCCCTTGGCCACCCCGGTGACCAACCCCGATTCAACCCACCGGCTGCTCCAGCTTCCGATGAATCGATTCAACCGCCACTCGGAAATTCTCATCCTTCGCCATCCGCTCCTCAACCGACTTGCAGGCGTGAATCACCGTGCCATGGTCTCGGCCACCGAACGAGTCCCCAATCTCCTGCAACGACTTTTGCGTAATTCGCTTACTCAAATACATCGCCACCATCCGGGGAATCGCAATGCTTGCCGGGCGACGTTTACTGGTCATATCGCTCAGGCGAATGTTGAAGGAATCGGCGACCCGCTGCTTGATCAAATCGACCGTGATCGCCTGCCGCGCCTCCTGGTGAATGAAATCCTTCAGCAACTCCTCGACCTGCGCCTGAGTTATCTTCCGTTCATGCAACGCGGCCCACGCGGCCACCCGCACCAGAGCTCCCTCCAAACGCCGCACGTTCGATCGCACCCGCTCCGCAATGAAAAGCAGCACCGAATCACCCAGCCGGATTTGCATCTTGGTCGCCTTCTGCTTCAGGATCGCCATTCGGGTCTCCATGTCCGGGACACCCATCTCCGCCGTCAAACCCATCTCACAACGGGACACCAAACGCCGCTCCAGATTCGGGGTCTCACTCGCCGGGCAGTCACTGCTCAAGACAATCTGCTTATGTCCATCATGTAACGTGTTGAACGTATGGAAAAACTCCTCCTGGGATCGGTCCTTGCCCGCGAAAAACTGAATATCATCAATCAACAACACGTCCGCCTGCCGAAACCGTTTCCGAAACTGCACCAGCCGCCCGTGTTGAATCGCCGCAATAAACTCATTCGTGAACTGCTCCGAGGTCACATAAACAATCCGGGCATTCTTCCGCTTCTGCAAAATCCGCGCCCCGATCGCGTGCATCAGATGCGTTTTACCTAAACCCGTCGGCCCATGAATGAACAGCGGATTATAGGTCTGACCCGGGGATTCCGCCACCGCCACCGCCGCCGCGTGGGCAAACTGGCTGTTGGTTCCCACCACAAACGTCTCAAAACTGTACCGCGGATCGGCCTCATCGAAGCCACCCCGACTTGAAGCCGGCTCACTGCCCACATCCAACTCCGCCCCCGCTCCCTGCCCCGGAGCCGCCCCCTCAGAAACCACCTCAATCCGAAACGCGACATCCCCGTCCAGCGCAATCGACCCCGCCAAACGCAGGTCATGCAAATAGTTCTCCTCAATCCAATACTGAGAGATCGTATTCTCCACCCCCAGCACCATCGTATGCCCGTCCCAACTCACCGGACGAATCGAACTAAACCAACGCTTGAAGGCGTCGGGGGACACCGTCCGTTGCAGTTCAGCGGAAATTTTCGTCCAGTTTTCGGCGGTCTGATCCATTGGCTCGGGAATCCTTTTCGTTTCGCGGTTGGCCATTGAAGACCGCCCTTTTTCGATTTCAAGACCAGATCATCGTCACACGAAATTTATTTATCCACCACGCGCTTGACGCACGGATTTTGTCAGAATTGTGGTTCGCTTTTTCCCTCACCGAGCCAGGGGTCGCTGGATCCGCTTGGTCACCTGCTTGCGGACCCATTCCCCCAGCACGTCCAGCATCGTTACCAAGACCAAAATAAAAATCAGCACCGTCGCGAACTTATTCCACCACCCATACTCCGCATAAGCATGCAGTTGCACCCCAATACCCCCCGCCCCCACAAACCCAATAATCGCGGCGGAGCGGATATTGTATTCCAGCATCCATAACGAGGAACTCCAGATCAACGGCTTGGCATGGGGCCATACCCCGTGCTGAAACGCCTGAATCGTCCCCGCTCCAATCGCCCGCAGCCCCTCCGCCACATCCAAGTCCACCGACTCGAAGGCATCACTAAAAAACTTTCCCAAATACCCCACGCTATACAACGTCAAGGCGATCACCCCGGCCAGGGCATTCGGCCCCACCACCGCCACCGCAATCACCGCCCAAATTAAACTCGGAATCGTCCGAATCCCATTCATCACCATCCGCACCGCCCCCACCAAGATCAAGGGCGCCAACCGTCTCGCGCCCGCCGCCGCCAACGGGACCGAAATCAAAATCGAAAAAAAAGTCGCCATCACCGCAATCTGAACCGTCTCCCCCAACGCCTGCACCGTCGTCCCGGCAACCGACCAATCCGGGGGAAAAAAACGGCCCACCACCCGGCTCAGCCCCTCCCAATAATTTACCGGACGACCCGACCCTGCCAGCGTTCCCGAGGAAAACACCACCGCCAACAGAAAAATAACCAGCACCACATCCAACACGTTCAGCCGCCGATACCACGGCAACTCGGGAAACTGCGGCTCAGCCGGTGCACCCTCGCCCCCGTCCGACCTTCCCCCGCTCATACCCCCGCCCGACCTCCCGTAGCATTCTCCCTCAGCTTCCATCCACCGGGATCAATCGGATCAAAACTCAGCACCCAATCGGCAAACCGCGCGATGTGCTCCGCCGTATGCAACACACAAATCACCGTCCGACCACGCTGACCTGCCTCGATCTTTAATCTCCCCAAGACCCGTCCCGCCAAATACGCATCGAGATTCGACACCGGCTCATCCGCCAACAAAACCTCAGGCTCTTGGAACAAAGCCCTCGCCACCGCCGTCCGCTGCTGTTCCCCACCCGACACCTCCGCAACCCACCGATGCGTATGACCTCCCAAGCCCAAATCGTAAAGTAACCGAAACGCCTCCTCCCGGTCCCGCCTCGGAAACCCAAAAACCGTCTGCCAGGCCCGATACCGTCCCAAGCGACCACACAACACATTCTCCAACACCGAACTATTGAAGGCCAACCGGAAATTCTGAAACACCATCCCGATCCGCTTGTGAAAATCCGCCGCCCGATGCTGACACCCCTCCCCGCACCAATACACCACCTCACCCTCCGTCGGCTCCACCAACCCTGCGATCACCGACAAAAAACTGGTCTTGCCAACCCCAGACGGCCCCGCCACCGCAACAAACTTCCCCCGCGGGATCTCCACATTCACCCCTCGAAACAACCACCGCCCCCCGCGCTCCAAACCGAGGTTCCGCACCACCAACTGCGGGCTCGCCCCTCCCGCCTCACCCTCCACACTCTCCCTCACCGCTGACCGATCTGCTCCAAAGCACGCCGCACCGGCGCCACATGCTCCGCCGTATCCACCTCCACCAGCTCCGACGTAAACACCCGATCTCGCAACTCCGGCCTCATCGCCCCCAGTTCCAACAACGCCTCCCGCAGCCGCCTCCGATCCGACTCGGGCAAACTCGTCCGCACCGCAATCACGTGCGTCGGCACCGGTCCCTGCTCGGCAACCTTCTTCAGACGCGCCCGCTGCGCCTCACTCAAATGCTTATCCCCATCCAGAACATAATAACTCACCGCCGCCGCCTCCGCCGTCCCCTCCAAAACCCGCTCCACCGCCGACACATACCCCGTCCCGTAGAACACCTGGCCCGACCCGAAAAACACCTCCGGATCCTGCCCCTTCTCCAACAGCCCCCGCTCCACCAAATCGGCGTGCGGAAACACATAGCCCGACGTGCTGGTCCGACTCGCAAACGCCACCGGCTTACCCCGCAAATCCTCCACCGACCCATACGGCTTGTCTGCCAAACTCACCCAATAACTCAAATAGCTCGTCCTCCCGTCAATCCGTCCCGCCAACAGCGCCTCCGCGGTCCCGGCCTCAAACCCCTTCAACATATCCGTCGAACTCAAATACCCCAAATCCACCGTCCCATTCGCAAACCCCTCCTGAATCACCGCCGCCGACAACGGAATAATCACCTCGACCGGCACCCCCAACTTCTCCGCCAACGCCGCCCCCAGCGCATCCCGTTCCTCCAACATCTGTTCCGGGTTCTTATCCGGCTTCAACGCCACCACCACCTTCGAAACCGACAATCCCCCCCCCGACGGTCCAGCCTCCTCCCTGCTGCAACCCGCCCACACCAAACAACCCAAAATCAACGCCAAAAAAACTT
>JBDNCR010000167.1:0-4929 GCA_046719555.1 Verrucomicrobiia bacterium
CGGCGCATTCACCTCCAGCCACCCCCGCAACCGGACCAACTTCGCACCTGGCCCCTCCACCACACCCCCACCTCGCCCCGCTGCAAATCGTGCAGACGGAGTCTCTCCCTCTGACCCACTCCAGGACGCCTCCACTGACCTTGTCATTTCATTATTATTCTTATGTATTGATTTCCCGCAAGCCTTCTCCACGCATCCCCAACCCTTGCCAACATCTCCACCTCGTGACACCCTTACTCTGTGATCGGCTCTGCCCTCGCCTCAACCCTCCAAGCCTTACCCCTCCTCACCCTCACCTTCTGCCTCATCCTCCACGCCTCCGCCGACTCCCCCACACCTCGCCCTGCCCACGTCCAAGAAGCCTTCAACGAACTCATTGCCAGCAGCCGACTCTGGCCTTCCCATGTCACCACCTCCACCGGCTTCCAACAACCCATCTATCGCAACGGCCAACCCATCGGATCGGTCACCATCAAACCCGGCACCGCCCTCAAACTCGCCTCCATCAAACCTGAAGGCGTCTGGGTTGAAGTCGCCGGTCTCCAGAAACTTCTCCCTCTCGAAGACACCGACCTCCTCCAACGCATCCCCGCCCGCCGAGCTGAAGTCGAAGCCATCGAACTGGTCCAAAACCAGCGCCTCCGCGAACGAGCCGAACTTCCCATCGTCTGGCTTCAACCCCCCATCCCTGCTGAAGAAGCCTTCCCCACCAGCACCTTCACCGACCCAATCCCCCGCGCCCCCCGCATCCGGATCCCTGGCTACAACGTCCCCGGCTGGTACTACCCCCCACCTGTCTACCGCATCATCTACCTCCCCACCCCCATCTATCCCATTTGTCCCATCAAACCGATCCAACCCATCCAACCTTGCCCACCGCCACGCCATCCTCACCCCTCCGGCCTCCAAATCGCCCTTCGCCTCCGTTGACCCTCCCTCCCCGCCCCTTGGGCCTCACCGATAAAAAGTGGCGAAACTGCTTGAACCTCCGCCCGGTTGAGACAACCCTGACCCTCCCCCGGGACCATGGCTCTCAAACAAGTCAATCTTCTCCTCCTCTGGCAGCACCGCCAACCGGTCGGTAACCTCCCTGAAATCTTCGATCAAGCCTTCACCTCCTGCTACAATCCGCTCCTCACCGCCCTCGAAGCCCGACCCTCCCTGCGCCTCAACTTCTTCTACTCCGGTCCCCTTCTCGAATACCTCGCCGCCCGCCAACCCGACTATCTTGACCGGCTCCGCCTCCTCACCCAGTCCGGCCGCATCGAAATCCTCGGCGGTGCCTTCTACGACCCCATCTTTACCGAACTTGGCGAACGCGACCGCCTTGGACAAATTCAACTCTGTCGCGACTGGTGGTACGATCACCTCGGCCTCACCTTCCAAGGTGCCGTCTGCGCCGCTGGAGGCTGCTGGGACCAAACCGTCGCCGGCTCCCTGCACGAAGCCGGCGTCACCTACACCATCCTCAACCACGAACGCTTCCTCCAAGCCGGCCTGAAAGAAGCCGGGCTCGTCGGCTACTACATCACCGAACATCTCGGTCGCACCGTCGCCCTCTTCCCCAACCACCCTGGCCTCCGCCACCTCCTCCCCTACGGCTCCCTCGACGAGGCTTTTGGCTTCCTCCGCCGCCTCGCCAACCGCGCCGAAAACCTCGCCGTCACCGTCTCCGACCACGCCGAACGATGGGGCTTCTGGGGCAACAGCCACCGCACCGTCCTGGCCTCCGGCTACCTCGACACCTTCCTGGATCGCCTCGCCCAATCCGCACCCTGGCTCCGAACCCGCACCTTCTCCGACTACATCGCCGAATGCGAATCCCGCGGAAAAATCTACCCCGTCCCGGGCGTCAACTGGGAACTCGGCGCCTGGTCCCTTCCTCCCGCCTCCCGCAAAGAATTCTTCCTCGCCCGCCGCAACCTCGAAGCCCGCATCGACTCCGCCTCCTACCTCCCCTTCTTCCAAGCCGGCTCCTTCAGCGCCTTTCGTCTCCGCTACCCCGAAAGCAACCAAATGTGGAGCAAAGGACTCTACCTCGGTCGTCTCCTCCGCAGCCGCTCCGACCCGCCCCGCTCCGCCCAACTCGACCTCTGGCGCGCCCAGGGCTCCTCCGCCTACTGGTACGCTGCCTCAGGTGGCATCTACCTACCCCACCTTCGCGAAGCCATCTGGTCCTGCCTCGCCTCCGCCGAAAAAACCCTTCGCGCCCAACAAAACTCCTGGACCCTCGAACGCGCCGACCTCAACACCGACGGACGCGAAGACATCCTCCTTGCCCATCCCCTCGTCTCCTCCTCCTTCGACCTCCGCTACGGCGGAGCCTGCATGGAACTCTCCTGGCTCGACCTCGGCATCAACCTCGCCAACGTCCTCTCGCGCAAATCAGAAGATCTGGCCGAACCCGCCCTCAACGCCAACTCCCGCGTCGCCTGGGGCCTAACCAATGCCCCCGCCAGCATCGAAGACTGGCAACGCCGCCTCCTCTTCCAAGATCACTGGTTCAACCGGGGCACCCCAACCGACGACCTCGACCGACTAACCTACACCGAACTGGGCGACTTCGTCGACCGACCCTATCACCTCCTCGACGCCTCGGCCGACGCCAACGGCGCGCGCCTCCTCCTGGAACGTGAAGGCGGCCTCTACCGAAACGGCCAACGCCAACCCGTCGTCATTCGCAAAGCCTACTCCTGGAACGCCAACGCCTCCCTCCTCACCGTCGACTATACCCTTCACAACACGGGCAAAATCCCACTCGAAGGCATCTTTGCCTCCGAACTCAACCTCTTCCTCTCCTCGGACACCCTTCGCACCGACACCTTCTCCATCGGCCAAGACCCACTCCACACCCTCGCCAGAAACCATCGATCTGCCGTCACCGAAATCACCGTCAACGCCCCCACCCGCCATCTCACCCTCACCCTTCGCACCTCCGCCCCCGCCGAACTCTGGCTCTTCCCCCTCACCAGCCAACACCGCACCGAAGGCCAAGACCAAATCCTCCGCCAAGGCAACTCCCTCTGGCTCGGTTGGCACGAAATCATCCCCCCAGAAGGCCAATCCCACCGCCGAATCGAGCTCATCCGGAGTTGAAGAAACAAGGTTGCTGGACGCCGGAAGTTGTGAGATACAACCATCCGTGAAGTTTTACCTCAGCCTCCTGGCGGTCCTTGCCATCATTTTCTCCGGATGCTCCGGCACTGGCGGTAGCTACAGCGAAACGCCCCCCCCTTACACCCCCCCGGGCACCACCGCCAACGTCACCGAAGACCCCATCCCCACCGACACACCTCCTCCCGAAACCACCGTCGTCGACCCATCCCTCAGCCCTCCGCCTCCCCCGCCTCCTCCCCCGGAAAGCGGCCAGCCCAAACCATGGTCTCCCGGTGGCACCGCAGCCCAGCCAGCCCCTCGCCAATTCCCCAAAGGAACCGCCGTCCCAGGCAAACCCGGCCGCGTCATCAGCCCCTACGCCCCCTACGCGGGAGAAGTCGATGTCACCGGATTTAGCGCCGGCACCGAAGTCAAATGCCCTTACACCGGCAAAATCTTCGTCGTTCCCTAAGCTTCCCTACCTCTCCCCACCAAACCGGAAAAAACCGTCCGCCGTCCTCTCCGTCTCCTCCGCCACCGCCCCCAGCGACATGCCCCGCAGGGCCGCCACCCTCTCCGCCACCAAACGGGTGTAGCTCGGTTCGCACCGTTTCCCGCGAAACGGCACCGGAGCCAAATACGGACAATCCGTTTCCACCATAAAGGCCCCAGAAGCAACCCGCGCCGCCGTCTCCTGCACCAACGGCGCATTCTTAAACGTCACCAGACCGGTAAACGAAACCAAATGCCCATCCCGCACCACTTCCTCTGCCTGCTCCCATCCCCCCCCAAAACAATGGAAAACCCCCCGCACCTTTCCCTGATAATCACTCAGCACCCCGAGACAATCCTCCCAAGCATCTCGCTGATGAATCACCACATTCAACCCCAACTCCACCGCCAAATCCAACTGCATCCGAAAAAACGCCTCTTGCCGCGCCTTCACCGCACCATCCGCCAAACCCAACGCCAACCCCTCACCCGTCTGCGCCAGCGTCGCGGCCTCCACCGCTCCAAACATCCGCTTCTCCGTCTTGCTCGGCAAATAATGATAATCCAACCCACACTCCCCCACCGCCACCACCCGGGGGTGACCCGCCAACTCCTTCAACTCGTCATAGACATCATCCGCCGCCTCGCCGACCTCGTTCGGATGAATGCCCACCGTCGCAAACACCCCCTCCAACCGCTCCGCGAGCCGCACCGCCGCCCGACTCGTCTCCAACGTCGTTCCAATCGTCACCAAGCGTCTCACCCCCGCCGCCCGGGACCGCTCCACCACAGCCTCCCGATCCTCTGCGAAATCCGGGAAGTCCAAGTGACAATGCGTATCGGTCAGCACCTCACCCCTCATGTGTTGGAGCGCTCAGCGCCGTCCGATTCGCCTTAATCCACTCCAACAACGCCCGCAACTTCACCCCCGTCTCCTCGGCCGTCCGGGCCTTGCGCAACCCTGAAACATGCCCCGCCATCGGCCCTGCCAACTCCACATGCTGCAACGATAACTCCGTCACCCGGCGCAACACCGCGTCCGTCTCCGGATCATCCGCCAGCCGACCCGGCGTCGCCGCCAGCAACGTCAACTCCTCAATAATCCCGTTCACCTCCGGTTCCAACCCTCCCGGCTTTCCACGCTTACCCCGACCCCCCACCCCCTTGGCGCGCCCCTGCCAAATCCGCAGCCCCAAATGACAAACCACACAAAAAAACAACGCCCCTGTGCCCGTCGCAAGATAGACCACCCACGCTGGAACCTCGTTCACCCCGGAAGTCTGAACAATCTCAGCCCTCCTTTTCAACCATCTTTCCCGCCCCACCCTCCACCCGCGACCG
>JBDNCR010000168.1:0-4921 GCA_046719555.1 Verrucomicrobiia bacterium
CCGGGGCGGGCGGCTGGATTATTCGGAGCGTTCCGGTATGATGGATCGGTTGCGTTTTATGCTGGTCCTTCGTTCGAGGTCTGGGGTTTGGATCGACTTTGGGTGCAGCCGGAGGGAGGGGAGAGGATGGAGGTGGCGTGGCGGAGTGGGCTGGGCGAGATGGAGTTTGCCCGGTCGGTGGTGGCGGCGCAGGAACGGATTCGGGCGGGGGATATTTATCAGGTGAATTTGACGCGGCGGTTGCGGGCCGAGTTGGAGGTGGAGGATCCGTTTCTTTTGTTTCGGGTGTTGTGGTCGCGGACGCAGGCGCCGTGGGCAGGATGGTTGGCTTTGCCTGAGGTGTCGTTGGCGAGTGCTTCACCGGAGTTGTTTTTGGCGGTGGACGGGCGGCGAGTTCGGACGCAACCGATCAAGGGGACACGGCCCAGGGACCGGGATCCTTCGCGGGATCAGCGGAATGCTTTCGAGTTGAGCACGGATCCGAAGGAGGTGGCGGAGTTGGTGATGATCACCGATTTGGAGAGGAACGATTTGGGGCAGGTGTGTGAGTTTGGGTCGGTGGAGGTGGTGGAGTTGGTGGCGCGGCGGTCGTATTCGCATGTGCATCATTTGGTGTCGACGATTGAGGGGGTGTTGCGTCCGGGGATTGGGCCGGTGGAGGCGGTGCGAGCTTGTTTCCCCGGAGGGTCGATCACGGGGGCTCCCAAGGGGAAAGCTCAGGAGGTGATTGGGTTGTTGGAGCCCGAGAGGCGGGGATTTTATACGGGGGCGCTCGGGTATTTGGGGTATGACGGTTCGGCTCGGTTGAGCATGGTCATTCGGTGTCTGGAGATTGGCCAGGGGGAGGTGAGTTTTGGGGTGGGGAGCGGTTTGACGATAGACTCGGATCCGGGGCGGGAGTTTGTCGAGACGGAGCAGAAGGCGGCGGCGCTGCGGGAGGCGGTGGCGGAGGTGGCCGGGCGGCCGTTACGGTCGGGGGCGTTGTGAACCCAGAGACGGTGTTGGTGTCGGATTTGGGTTTCCGATACGGACTGGGGGTGTTCGAGACCGTGATGGTGCGTGGGGGGAGGGCGGAGTTGTTGGAGTGGCATGGGGAGGGGTTGCGGGAGGGGGCGTTGGCTTTGGGCTTGCCGGAGCCTCAGGTGCCGGGCAGGGAGGAGGTGCCGTGTGGGGATGGGGTGTGGCGATGGTTTCACACGGGGACCGGGACGCGACAGTGGTGGCAGGAGGGGGTGGAGGCGGCGCCTGCGAGTTTTGCGTTGGGGCGATGTGTGGTGCCAGTGCATTCGGCGGCATGGACGGCGCGGTTTAAGACGTTGGCGTATCTGGGACAGGTTCAGAATCGTCCTCCAGGGCGGGATGAGGAGGTGGTGGTGACGAATGAGGCTGGGGAGGTGGTTTCGGCGGCGATGGGAAATTTATTTTGGGTGAGACAGGGGCGGTTGGAGACAGCACCGCATGAGGCGGGATGCCGGAAGGGGACGGTGCGGCGGTGGGTGATGGAGCGGGGGGGAATGGCGGTGGTGGAGGTGCGGATGGGCCTGGAGCGTTTGGCGGAGGCGGAGGAGGTGTTGGTGACCAACAGTCGGGTGGGAATAGTTCCGGCTCGTTGTTGGCCCGGGCGAGAGGTGGCGGAGGTGCCTGGACCGGTGGCTCGGAGTTTAAGGGGACGGTGGAGGGAGTGGATGGAGTGCTCAGCTGCCAGAGGTTGACGAGGGGGTGAGGGTGCCAAATCCGCCAGCTGAGCTGCGGCGGAAGGCTTGGAGGAAGGGGCTAAAGGGTTGGGTGAAGTTGACCCAGGGATGGACGGCGAGGGCGGGGTCACTGAGGTAGACTTGGTGGATGGAGGCGAAGCCGTCGTTATGATGAGGACGAAGATTTCGTCGTCGGACATGGGTGGGGGAGGGGAGGAGTGAGGACGGAAAGGGGGTTAGGGGGAAAGGCGGTGGATGGTCCAGGGGGAGGAGGGGTCGGGGCGGGTGTAGCGGAAGCGGTCGTGGAGACGGCTGGGGGAGCCTTGCCAGAATTCGATGGCGTCGGGGACGAGGCGAAAGCCGCCCCAGAAGTCGGGGAGTGGAACTTGGCCGTCGGCGAATTTTTGTTTGAGTTCTTCGAACTTGGCTTCGAGGAGTTTGCGGGAGGAGATGATGCGGCTTTGGTGGGAGACCCAGGCTCCGATTCGGCTTCCGAAGGGGCGGCTGGCGAAATAGGCCAGGGTTTCGGCGGTGGAGATTTTGTGGGTGGTGCCGTTGATTTCGACTTGGCGTTCGAGGGGGAGCCAGGGGAAGAGGAGGGCAGCGCGGGGGTTGTCGGCGAGTTGTTGGGCTTTGCGGCTGGTGAAGTTGGTGAAGAAGACAAAGCCGCGATGGTCGAAGGCTTTGAGAAGGACGGTGCGGGCGGTGACGTGGCCGGAGCGGTCGGCGGTGGCGAGGGTCATGGCGTTGGGTTCGAGGAGGTCGGCGGCGCGGGCTTGGTCGAACCAGAGGCGGAATTGGTCGATGGGGTCGGGAGCAAGGTCTTCGCGGTGGAGACCCTGTCCGGAGTATTCTCGACGAAGGTTGGCGACGTCAGGGGGGAGGTGGTTCACCGGGAGGGGATGGGGGGAGGGTCGAGGGTTTCGATGCCGGGAAAGTGGGCACGGGGATCGCCGAGGGCGTGGCGACGGGCGAGTTCGAGTTCAATGGCCCGTTTTTCTTCAAGTTTTTGGAGGGCGATCTCGTCCGAGAGGCGGGCGAGCTGGCGACGGTTGGTCATTTTGTCCGGGGGTCCTCCCCGGGCGAGGTAGCTGTCTTCGATGGTTTGAAGGGTGCGGCGGCGTTCTTGGAGCCGTTCGGTGGTGCGGAGGTCCAGTCCGCTGTAGGGGACAGGCCGGGTGGTGCGGGTGGTTTCGCAGCCGCTGAGCAGGGGGAGGGCGAGGATCAGAAGGAGGCAGAGGAGCCGAGGGGTGATCACCGATTTTGGCTCCGGCGGTTGAGAGCGTCGAGGACGAGTTCGAGGAGCCAGCCGAGGAAATGGATTTCGAGGAGGGCCCCTTGGCGTTCCGGGTCTTTCTCGTTTTCGAGTGGTTGTTCCATTTCGGATTCACCGACGTTGTGGTTGGCCGCTTGAAGGAGGCGGTAGTCGTTGATGATGTTGAGGAAACGGTCAGCGTCGTCGTAGGCGAGGGCGATGCGTCGAGGTTCTTGGCCAGCGGCTTGGTCGAGGCGTTGGAGCCAGAGTTCACAGAGTTCGCCGTTTTGGCTGCGAAGTTCAGCAAGGGTTTGGTGCCAGACTTCGATGTCTTCGTCGGTCATGTCGGCGGCGCGGAGTCCTTCGCCAGGAAACCAGAGGCTGCGGATGCCAGGGGCGAGGGATTCGGGTGGATGGTTGTAGGCGTCGCCGATGTCGGTGAGGACGGATTCGAGGAGGGCAGCTTCGGGCTCGAAGAGGACGAGTTCGATGGAGTCGGGATGGGCGACCACTTGCATGGGTGAAGGGTCCCGGTCAGGCACGCTCCAGGGTGACTTTGAGTCCGTATTGCTGGATGCGCTGCCAGTAGAGTTCGGCGCGTTCGCGGGTTTCTTGGGCGACGCAGCTTTTTCCTTGTTCGTGGACTTCGAGCATGTGTTTGCGGGCGCGCCGGGTGTCGAAGCCGAGGACTTTTTGAAAGACGTAAACGACGTAGCTCATGAGGTTGACAGGGTCGTTCCAGACGATGACACGCCAACCGTTGTCGGGTTTCGGGACCGGTTTGGCAACGGGACTGGGTTGGGTTTTGGGTTCGGCAACCGCGACGACGCTCATGAATGAAGGGGATGGTAAGGGAAAGAGTTGAAAAATGCAATCATGGGCAAAGTTTGCCGAATGGATGGGGTTCGGGCTGGTCAGGTGGAGGGAGTGAAGGTAGAGGGAAGGGCGCGTGACAGGGCTGACGTTGATTCAGGATTTTGCGGTGATGCTGGTTTTGGCCGCATTGGCGGGGTGGGGTGCGCGGCGGTTGGGTTTGTCGGCGGTGGTGGGGTATTTGGTGGCCGGGTTGATTGTGGGGCCGCATACGCCGCCCTTTGCGTTTGTGGCGGATGGGGACCGGGTGCAGACGCTATCGCAGTTGGGGTTGGTGTTTTTGATGTTTTTTGTGGGGATGCGGTTGAGTTTGCGACGGATTCGGAGTTTGGGTGTGGGGTTGGTGGTGGCGACGGGGTTGGGGGCGTGGTTGATTTTTATGTTGTGTCAGGGGTTGGCCGGGGTGTTGGGGTGGGATGGGCGGCAGGGGTTGTTTTTGGGGGCGATGTTGATGGTGTCGAGTTCGGCGATTATTTCGAAGGTGTTGGAGGAGACCGGTTCGTTGAATGACCGGTTTGCGCAGAAGGCGCAGGGGGTGACGGTGTTGGAGGATGTGGTGGCGATTGTGATGTTGGCGCTCTTAACTCCTCAACGTGGGGAGGAGGCGGGGGCGGTGGGGCATACGGTGGGGTTGTTGTTTGCGTTTGCGGTGTTGTTGGTGGTGGTGGGGTTGTTGTTTTTGCCGAAGGTGTTGGCGCGTTATGCGCGGTCGGGGGACCGGGATTTGAAGGCGGTCTTGGTGAGTGGGATTGTTTGTGCGGCGGCGGTGATTGCGAGTTCGGTGGGGTTTAGTGTGGCGTTGGGGGCGTTTTTGATTGGGGTGGTGCTGGGGGAGACGTTGTTTCGGGCGCGGATTGAGGGGGCGTTGACGGGGACGCAGGATTTGTTCAGCGCGATTTTTTTTGTGTCGATTGGGATGCTGATTGATCCGAAGGTGTTGTTGGCGGAGTGGAGGTTGATTCTGGGGTTGAGTTTGTTTGCGCTGGTGGCGCGCTGTTGGGGAACGAGCCTGGCGTTGTGGCTGACGGGGACGCGGTTGCGGACGGCGTTTATGTCAGGGCTGGCTCTGGTGCCGGTGGGGGAGTTTTCGTATATATCG
>JBDNCR010000169.1:0-4905 GCA_046719555.1 Verrucomicrobiia bacterium
ACTCTTAGCTCATGCAAGCCAAGCATTTCAGTGGTGCCATCAGCAAAACTTGCAGCAACGGCGAGAATTGGATATTCATCAATCATCGAAGGAGCGCGCTCCGCTGGCACTCGCACGCCATGCAATTTCGAAGAACGAACCAAAATATCGGCGACCGTTTCACCTTGCACTATGCGCTGATTTTGATATGAGATATCTGCTCCCATTTCTTTGAGTGTCACCAAAAGCCCAGTTCTAGTTGGGTTTAGGCAAATATTTTTAAGCAACATTTGTGAGTTTTCAGTGATTAATGTTGCAACAATCGGAAATGCGGCTGAAGATGGGTCGGCTGGCACATAAAAATCACGGTCTTGATATTGTTGGGAAGGCTTGCCTGTTACGGTGATATGCGTTCCATCAGCTTTTTGTTCAATTTCAACTGGAATGCCAACGGCTTGAAACATCAGCTCAGTATGGTCACGAGTTGGAATTTTGATGCGTCGGATGGCTTCGAGGGGGATGGCTCCGGCGCGGAGGAGGCGGCAGGGGCGGACGGTGGTGTCGATGATGGTGGATTCGATGCCGATGGGGCAGGGGCCGCCGTCGAGGATGAGGGGGATGAGGTCGCCGAGTTCGGCGCGGACGGCGTCGGCGTCGGTGGGGGTGATCCGGCCGAAGCGATTGGCGCTGGGAGCGGCGAGGGGTCGGCGGAACTGGTGGAGGAGCTGCCGCATGATGGGGTGGGCGGGGCAGCGGATGGCGACGGTGGGGAGACCGGCGGTGACGAGGTCGGGGACGATGGGTTGTTTGGGGAGGAGGAGGGTCAGGCCACCGGGCCAGAAGGCGTGGGCAAGGGTGAGGGCGTCCGGGGGAATGACGGCGGCAAGGGAGGGGAGGTCGGCGGGGTCGGCGATGTGGAGGATGAGGGGGTCGAAGTGGGGCCGTTGTTTTATGGCGAAGATGCGGGCGACGGCTTCGGGGTTAAGGCCATCGGCGGCGAGGCCGTAGACGGTTTCGGTGGGGACGGCGATGGGGAGGCCCTGGCGAAGAAGACGGAGGGCGGGCTCGAGGTCCATGGGGACGAGGTGGAGAGCTTAGGAGTCGAGAGCTTGAAGGATGGCTTCGGCGGCGCGCCGGGACGCGCCGGGTCCTCCGAGGGAGGAGACGACGAGGGCGAGTTTTTCGATCATGGCGCGGCGGCGAGCGGGTTGGGCGAGGAGTTGTTTGGTGGCGGCGATGAGGGAGTCGGGGTTGGCGTTGTTTTGGAGGAATTCGGGGACGATTTTTTCGCCGGCGAGGAGGTTGACCATGGCGAGGTAGGGAACTTGGATGAGGTGGCGGCCGACCCAGTAGGTGATGGGGTTGACTTTGTAGAGGACGAGCATGGGGACGCCGGCGACGGCGCATTCGACGGTGGCGGTTCCGGAGGCGACCCAGGCGAGTTGGGAGCGGCTGAGCTGGGTGAGGGAGTAGCCGGTGGAGACGGAGACGGAGGCCGGGGCGAGTCCGGCGCGGGCGAGGTGGTGGTGGATGAGGGTTTCGCAGTGGGAGTTGGCGGCGAGGATGTTGAAGGTGAGTTGAGGGGCGGCGGGTTGGAGTTCGCGGGCGGCGGCGAGCATGATGGGGAGGTGGGCGCGGATTTCGGGTTCGCGGCTGCCGGGGAGGAGGGCGATGCGGAAGGCGGGGTCGTCGGGGGCGGGGCTGGAGTCGGGGCGCCAGCGATCGAGGAGGGGGTGGCCGACGCAGGTGACGGGGAGGGAGGGTTGGTGTTTTTTGAACCAGTCGGCTTCGAAGGGAAAGAGTACGAGGAGGAGGTCGAGGGTGTCGGCCATGAGACGGGCGCGGCCGGGTTTCCAGGCCCAGACTTGGGGGGAGATGAAGTAGATGAGTTTGAGGTGGGGATGACGGGAGCGGAGGGCTTTGGCGAGGCGGAGGTTGAGGCCGGGGTAGTCGACGAGGATGACGGCGTCGGGTTTTTGGGCTTCGATGTCGGCGAGGATGCGGCGATAGAAGGTGCGGAATTTGGGGTAGTTTTTGAGAACTTCGATAAGGCCGACCACGGCGTGAGCGGCGAGGTCAAAGAGTTGGTTTTGGCCGGCGGCGGCCAGGAGGGGGCCACCGACGCCGGAGGCGCGAAGGTGAGGGCGGAGGGTGCGGAGTTCGCGGAGGACGGCGGCGGCGTGGCGGTCGCCGGAGGCTTCACCGGCGACAAAGTAGAGGAGCGGGTTTTGGGGTGAGCCGGGATCGGCCATGGGTTAGGCGGCGCCGACGAGGCCGCCGGAGCGGATTTGTCCGCTGATTTGGGTGGCGAGGCGGAGGGCTTGGGAGGCGTGAGCACCGCTGACGACGGGGGAGGATCGGGTGGCGATGCAGGAGAGGAAGGAGGCGAGCTGGGCTTTGAGGGGTTCTTCGCGGAGGACGGGGATGGCGTCGCGGGTGATGCGGCTGCCGTCTTTGCGATAGATTTCGCCTTGTTGATTTTGGTAGTCGAGGGAGAGGTAGGCGTCGTCTTGGAAGACGCGGATTTTGCGCATTTTCTCGGGGCTGATGCGGCTGGTGGTGATGTTGGCGATGCAGCCGTCTTCGAAGCGGATGCGGGCGTTGGCGATGTCTTCGGTTTTGCTGAGGACGGCGACGCCGACGGCATCGACGGAGGCGATGGGGGCGCGGACGAGGTGGAGGATGATTTCGAGGTCGTGGATCATGAGGTCCATGACGACGCCGATTTCCGTGCTGCGATGGGGGTAGGGGGAGAGGCGGTGGGCTTCGATGAAGCGGGGGTGGGTGAGGCGGTCTTCCAGGGCTTTGAGGACGGGGTTGAACCGTTCGATGTGGCCGACTTGAAGGATGGAGCCGGAGTCTTCGGCGGCCCGGACCATGGCGACGGCCTGGTCGGCGTCGGAGGCCATGGGTTTTTCGACCAGGACGTGTTTGCCGGCGCGGAGGAAGGCGAGGGTGATGTCGTAGTGGGAGGCGGTGGGGGTGGCGATGCTGACGGCGTCGGCTTTTTCGACGGCTTCTTCGAGGGAGGTGAAGGGTTCGCAGCCGTGTTGGAGGGCGACCCGTTTGGCGACGTCGCGGTCGATGTCGTAGATGCCGACGAGTTCAGCGGCGGGGAGGCTGGCGTAGACGCGGGCGTGTTCGCGCCCCATGTGACCGACTCCGACGACCCCGACCTTGATGCTGTTCATTCGTCTCCTTGTTTGCCGAGCAAGCTGATTCGGTGCTCGCGGGCCAATCGTTTTAGTTCTCCGGAGTCCAAGAGCAAGGTTTTTTGGCTTTCGCAGATGATGGCGGTGATGCCGACCTGGGCGGCGATACGGATGGTGTCGGGTCCGAGGACGGGGACGTCGAAGCGCATGTCTTGGTTGGGTTTGGCGACTTTGATGGCGGTGGAGCTTTGGCGTCCGAGGGTGCCGCCGCGACGGAGGGTATCGTTGGTGCCTTCGTAGGCTTCGACGGCGAGGACGGTGCCTTGTTTGACGACGATGGTTTGGCCGATGTCGAGGGCGCTGATTTGTTTGGCGATGGGCCAGCCAAAGTCGGCGTCGCGGAGGGTTTGGCGGGAGGGTGGGGGGCCGGCGAAGGGGCCGAGGGGGGCAAGGTGATCCTCGAGGAAGGTGGTGGCGGGGAGGAGGTGGATGCCGGTTTGGGCGAGGGCGTCGGCGACGGCTCCGAAGAGGGTTTCGGCGTTGCGTTTTTTGAGGCGGGCCAAGAGGAGGAGGGCTTTGAAGTCGGGCCGGAGGTCAAAGAGGCGTTTGGGGGTGATTTGGCCGGCCATGAGGGCGTGGGTGACGTTGGCTTGTTGGAAGAAGTGGAGGAGGGCTCCGAGTTGACCGACGCGGAGCCAGCGATGGGAGTCCGCGTGTGGGACAAGTTCGGGCGAGGTTTCGCCTTCGAAGGCGGCAAGCGCGATGCGGAGGGTGGGGTGCTGTTTGCGAGCTTCTTCGAGGACCAGGCGGGGGTAGAGGCCTTTGCCGGCGATGAGGCCGAGGGTTTGAATGCGCTCGAGTTCCTGCATGGAGGGAAGGCTAGGGGGGCGGCCGGTGGTGGGCCAGTTTATCCGAGTGGGGCCGGAGGAGGGGCGGCCTTACGGGGTGCGGGTGATTTGTTCTGAGTCGGCGGTGGTGGGCAGGGTGCGAGCGGGAGCGAGGAGGACGAGGATGTTGCCGGCGTCGAGGAGGTAGGCTTGGTCGAGGGGGAAGGGAATTTCTCCTTTGGCGCTGCGGGAGGTGTTGGGGAGGGAGGCTCCGAAGAGGTCGGCTTGGACGGCGGTGTTGAGGGCGATGGTGAAGGTGAGGGCTTCGAGGAGTTGGGTGTCAAGTTTTAGGGTGTAGTGGACGTTGTCGATTTGCCAGCGCAGGAGGGTTTGGGAGGGTTGGGGGTTGAGGCGGAGGTGTTGGGCGCTGAGGGGTGGTTGGAGGTTTTGGACTTGAGCGGGAAGGTCGGGAATGGGGATGGGAAGGATTTCAAATGGGGTGGCTTCGGCGGGGCGCTGGAAGACGAGAAGTTGGAGTTCAGTGGCGGGTAGTGGGGAGGCGAGGGTGAGCAGGAGAGTGAGGGTGAGGGTGAGCCGTGAAGGTGTCACGGCGGAAGAGTGGGAGGATGGGTGGCGGGTGTAAAGTGTGATGAGGTGATGATTGCGAGAGTTAGGGTTTCTCGCAGTGGCGAGCGCGTTGGCGGGCGGCTTGGATGAAGCTGAGGAAGAGGGGGTGAGGTTTCATGGGTTTGGATTTGAATTCGGGGTGGAATTGGCAGGAGAGGTGCCAGGGGTGGTTGGCGACTTCGACGATTTCGACGAGGTCGCGTCCGTCGTAGATGCCGGAGAAGCGGAAGCCGGCTTGTTCGAATTGGGGGCGGTAGGCGAGGTTGAATTCGTAGCGGTGCCGGTGGCGTTCGTGGACGAGGTCGGTGTTGTAGGCTTGG
>JBDNCR010000017.1:0-11617 GCA_046719555.1 Verrucomicrobiia bacterium
TCGCTCAATCCGACGCCACTCCTCCACCTTCTCCGGCGGAGCCTTGGCCAGCATCTCTTGATTCTCCAGCTTCTTCCGCTCCCGAGCCAGATCGGCCTCCGCTTTAGCCACCTCACGGTCCAGGCGCGCCCGCTCCTTCTCCAAGTCAATCAACCCTTCCACCGGCAAAAACAAATCGCCCAACGGCGTGATGGAAAACGGTGTTCGCTCCGGACGCCCCTCGGTCATCTGAATCTCCTGCGCATTCAAGAGCAATTCAAAAACATCCATCTCCTGGTCGCTCAACGAGGTGGTCAGATGCAGCAGAAAGGTTGCCGGCTGGTTCGAGGGCAAGCCAAAGTCCGCCCGAAGCCGCCGCCCACTTTCCACCGCCCCATAAACCTTGTCCGCATGAAGCGCCCGGATGGAGTCCGGCTCAAATCCCAGATGCTCCGGCCAGGACGCCGTCTGGATCGTGGTCGCTCCAAAACCGGCCACCCGCCAGATCTCCTCCGTCACAAAAGGCACCGCCGGGTGAAGCAAACGGAGCAGGCGGGAGAGAATAAAATCAAAAGTCGCCAACGTTCCCGCACGGGTCGGACAAGCGGGATCCCGAAAGTCGAGCTTCGCCGCTTCCAAAAACCGGGCGCAAAACTGGTTCCAGGTGAAATCGTAGAGCAAAGAAAGCACCGTATTGAACTCAAACTCCCGAAAGCCCCGATTCACCAAAGCCAAGGTCGTGTCGAATCGGAAAAGGATGTGATGCGCAAACGAGGAGAGCGTGTGCCGCGAGGGGTCGGCCTCCGGATCAATCGGCCCCTGCATCTGGCGAAACCGACAAGCGTTCCACAGCTTGTTACAAAAGTTGCGCCCCTCCTCGATCTGCTTCTCATCAAACCGGATGTCCTGCCCTTGGGGCGCAATTCGCATCAGACCAAAACGGAGCCCATCCGCACCATATTTCGCAATGAGATCGAGCGGATCGGGCGAGTTGCCCAGCGACTTGCTCAACTTCCGACCTTTGCTGTCGCGGATCAGCCCGGTGAAATAGACATCACGAAACGGAATCTGATCCTCCACCCGATCTCCGGTCCCCGGCCGGAATTCCAACCCCGCAATAATCATCCGAGCCACCCATAGGAAAATGATGTCCGGACCCGTGACCAGAACCGAGGTGGGGTAAAACTTCCGCCGCACCTCCTCATCCATCGTGGCATACGCCCACAGCCACGAGGAGGCCCAGGTGTCCAAGCTGTCCGGATCCTGCTCCCACCCCGGCCCCGGCGCATCCACCTGACAACGAAGCTCCCCGTCCCGCCTCCACACCGGAATCCGATGGCCCCAATAAACCTGCCGCGACAAACACCAATCCTGAATGTTCTCCAGCCAATGCGCGTAAACCTTCTCCCACCGCTCCGGATGAAAACAGACCAAACGCTCCCGCACCACCCGCAGCGCCTCCTCAATCATTTGCCCCCCCGCCATCCGACGATAATCCAAAAACCATTGCTCCGAGAGCCGGGGTTCAATCGGCACTTGGCCCCGTTCGCTGAAGCCGACGTTATTGGCGTAAGGCACCTCTTTGACCAACAGTCCGAGCGACGCCAACAGCTCGACCGACCGCTTCCGCGCCTCAAACCGATCCAACCCATCCAGCTCCGGCACCTCCGGACAGTTAATCCGACCATCCGGATGCAAAATGTCCAAGGCCGGGAGATGGTGCCGCCGCCCAATCTCAAAATCGACCTTGTCATGCGCCGGAGTGACCTTCAGCACCCCAGTCCCAAACTCCGGATCAATCGCCTCATCCGCAAGGATCGGAATCTTGGCCCGTGGAAACGGTCGCCAGCAGTGCATCCCCACAAACCGCGCGTAGCGTGGATCCCGCGAACTCACCGCCACCGCCGTATCCCCCATCAACGTCTCCGGCCGGGTCGTGGCAATCTCCAGAAACGTTCCCGGCTCCTCCACCACCTCATACCGCATGTGGTAGAGCTTCCCCTGTTGCGGCGTCGCGATCACCTCCTCGTCCGAAATCGCCGTCAGCGACACCGGACACCAGTTCACCATCCGGGTGCCCCGGTAAATATAGCCCTTGGCATACAAATCCACGAACGCTTGCTGCACCGCCCGCGCATAGCCCGCATCCATGGTGAACCGTTCCCGCGACCAATCGCAGGAACACCCCAGCTTTTTGAGCTGGCTGATGATCGTCCCCCCCCGATCCTCGGTCCAGGCCCAGACCAGCTTCAGCATCGCCTCGCGTCCTAGATTCTGCCGCGTGAGCGGAACTTTTGGCCGGGCCCCCGCCTGGTCCCAAACCTCTTCCAGGGATTCCAGCGTGGCCCGGACCTTCGGCGGCAAGGTCTCCGGCTTCCGCAACGCTTTCTCCACCGCCGTCTGGGTCGCCAAACCCGCATGATCGGTTCCCGGCAACCACAACACCTCGTGCCCCATCATCCGCGCCCGACGACACAAAATGTCCTGAATGGTGTTATTCAAAACATGGCCCAGCGTCAAAATCCCCGTCACATTCGGCGGCGGAATCACCACCGAGAACGGTGGCTTGGCACTGTTTGGATCGGCCCGGAACACCCCCGAGTCCAGCCAACCTTGATACAGCCGGTCCTCAACGGTCCCTGGTTCATACGCTTTGGCCAACTCAGGCATGGAACTCGAAAGGCTAGCCAGCTCGCCGCCACCTGTCACGCTTGGACTGACCCGACCCCGCGCCTCCACCCACCCCGGAGTTCCCGCTTTTCAAGCCCTCACCTCCTGCCTAGGCTCCCCCGCTCATGTCCTTTCAAGCCCTGCCCGGATTTCGGGACGTCTTCCCGGCCGACGCCGCCCGGCGCGACGCCCTGTTCCACGCCTGGGACCGCGTTTCGCGGCGTTTCGGCTTCGCCCGCGTCGACGGCCCACCCCTCGAACCGCTCGACCTCTACAAGAAAAAATCGGGCGACGAAATCGTCAAACAACTCTTTGCCTTCACCGATCAAGGCGGTCGGGAAGTCGCCCTGCGTCCTGAACTCACTCCCACCGTCGCCCGGATGGTCGGCGCCCACGCCCGCGATTTCAAAAAACCGATCAAGTGGTTCGGCATCCCCCAACTCTTCCGCTACGAACGCCAACAACGCGGCCGCCTCCGCGAACATTTCCAGTGGAATTGCGACATCTTCGGCGAAGAATCCCTCGCCGCCGAAGCCGAACTCCTCGCCGTCCTCATCGCCGGACTCCAAGAACTCGGTCTCACCGCCACCAACGTCGAAGTCCGGATCAGCGACCGCCTTTTCTGGTCCGAGTTCATGGACCAACACGCCGTCCCGGAAAACGATCGCTACGCCTTCTTGCAGATTCTCGACAAAATGGAGCGCCAACCTCCTGAGGTCACCCGCCAGGCCCTGGGCACCCTCGGCGCACCCGTCTTTCAAGCCATCGAAGCCGGCCAAGGCAACGCCCGCCTGGAAGAACTCAAAGGACGGCTCCAAGATTTCGGTCTGGATTCCTGGGTTTCCATTGATCTCCGCATCGTCCGCGGCCTGGCCTATTACACCGGCATCGTCTTCGAAGTTCACGACCGGGCCCGCACGTTCCGCGCCATCGCCGGAGGCGGACGCTACGATCACCTCGTCGGCCTCCTCGGGGGCGAACCCCTCCCCGCTTGCGGATTCGGCATGGGCGACGTGGTCATCCAAGAACTCCTCAACGACCTCGGCAAACATCCAGCCTTGCCCAAAGAAACCAAACTCTACCTCGTCATCGTTGACGAAACCATCCGCCCCCTCGCCATGCGCCTGGTCGCCGCTCTGCGTCAACAAAAGCACGCCGTGGATTATCCTTTCGGCCCCGCCAAAATCGGCAAGCAACTCCAGCAAGCCGAGGAACGAGGCGTCAGCCACGCCTTGATCCTCGACGCCTCCCTCGCCCAAGGTCGGTGTTGTCTAAAGACCTTAGCCGATCGGAGCCAAACCGATCTGCAATTGACCTGGAACGGTCCCGTCCCCATTTTCCATCCCCCTTTGCCTTCCGAAACCTCTCCCCTACCCTCCCCTCAACCATGACCCGCTCCCACCACTGCAACCAACTCCGACCCGAACACCTCGGACAAACCGTTACCCTCGCCGGCTGGGTCGATTCCCGCCGCGATCACGGAGGCGTCATCTTCGTCGATTTACGCGACCGCGAAGGCATCACCCAAATCGTCTTCAACCCCGAACACTCGCCACAAGCCGCCCAACAGGCCCATGCCCTCCGCTCCGAGTTCGTCATCGCCGTTCGCGGCCAGGTCGTCGCCCGCTTGCCGGGCACCGAAAACCCCAAACTCCCCACCGGTGCCGTTGAAATCCTCGTCGCCGAGGTCCACGTGCTCAGCCCATCCGAAACCCCTCCTTTCCCCCTCGATGATTCCTCGGTCAACGAAGACCTGCGCCTGCAATACCGCTACCTCGACCTGCGACGCCCCACCATGGTCCGCAACCTTCGCACCCGCCATCGCTTTGCCCAAGTCACCCGCACCTACCTCGACCAACACGGCTTCATCGAGATCGAAACCCCGATCCTCTCCAAAAGCACCCCCGAAGGCGCCCGCGAATTCCTCGTGCCCAGCCGCATCCTGCCCGGAGAGTTCTACGCCCTGGCCCAAAGCCCCCAACAATACAAACAACTCCTCATGGTCGCGGGCCTGGAACGCTATTTCCAACTCGCCAAATGTTTCCGGGACGAAGATCCCCGAGCCGACCGCATCACCGAACTCACCCAAATCGACCTCGAAATGGCCTTCGTCACCCAAGACGACATCTTCCCTCTCATCGAAGGCCTCCTCCAAGAAATCTTCCGCGCCACCCGCGGTGTCGAGATCCCGGTCCCCTTCGACCGCATGCCCTACACCGAAGCCATGAACCGGTTCGGGAGCGACAAACCCGATCGCCGCTTCGCCCTCGAACTCCGCGACGTCAGCGACCTCTTCCGCAACTCCCAATTCAAAGTCTTCCGCGCCGCTCTCGACGCCGGCGGAGTCGTCAAAGCCATCAACGCCAAAGGCTTTGCCTCCATCACCACCGGCCAAATCGAAGAATTGACCGATACCGCCAAACAAGCCGGCGCCAAAGGCCTCGCCTTCATCAAAGTCGAAAACGGCGAGTGGAAATCGCCCATCGTCAAATTCTTCACCGAAACCGAAAAAGCCGGCCTGACCCAAACCCTCGGCATCGAGGAAGGCGACCTCATCCTCTTCGGTGCCGACCGCTGGGACACCGCCTGCACCGTCCTCGGCCGAATCCGGCTCCTGGTCGCCGAAAAACTCGGCCTCGTCACCGACCCCAACGCCCTGAACTTCCTTTGGGTCACCGATTTTCCCCTCCTCGCCTTCAGCCCTGAAGACAACAAATGGAACGCCGTCCATCACCCCTTCACCCGCCCCAAAGCCGAGGATCTCCCCCTGCTCGACGCCGGCCACTACGACAAGGTTCGCGCCGAAGCTTACGACGTCGTTCTCAACGGCGTGGAAATCGGCGGCGGAAGCCTCCGAATTCACGAACTCGACCTCCAAGCCAAAATCTTCCAAATCCTCGGCGTGACCCCAGAACAGCAAAACATCCTCTTCCCCCACCTCCTCAAAGCCTTCAGCTTCGGAGCTCCCCCCCACGGCGGAATCGCCCTCGGCGTGGACCGTCTCCTCATGGCCATTTGCGGCACCCCCAACATCCGCGACGTCATCGCCTTCCCCAAAAATAACCGGGGCCAAGACCTCATGATGGGCGCCCCCGCCCCCGCGTCAGCTCGCCAGTTGAGAGAACTCCATCTCGCCACACGCACCTGACACCCCTCAGGGGGGACGCCCTCCCACCCGCCGAGTCATCCCCAACTGCCCAGAACGATTCCCTCACTCGTGCCAAACCAACGGTCTAATATTTACAGAAAGCAGAAAAAACTTAAAGCTGATTAAAATAATCAAGCTCGTAAGCAGCCTCCTCTTGCCTCCATCTCGCCACGTTTTAACCTAGAGCCGTGGTTTCAGCGTTTTGCCCCAAAATCCGTCTCCCGCGAGTCTCGACCTCGCAAGTCTTTTGGGGCATGTTTTCCTTGTTAGCCTTTTCGCTGATCCAACCCGCGTCCGCTCAATTTTTCTACGAGGAAACCTTTCGCTTCGATCAAGCTCCCGGTTGGGACACCTACCAAGGCAGCTCCAGCCCCGGACCCAGGTTGACCGCCGGAACCAACGCGCTCGGTGTCGATCCGGAACCAACGGGTCTCCCCCTCGACAGCGCCGGCCAGGGTTGGCTCCGACTTGCCACCCTCACCAACAACCAGTCCAACGGCGTGGTCCTCGACACCAAAATCCCATCCGCCTCCAACACCATCCTCGTTGAATTCGACATCGCCTTTTGGAACCGCAGCTCCGGCACCGGTGCCGATGGCGTCACCTTTTTCATGTATGACGCCTCCGTTCCCACCTTCGCCCCAGGCGGTTTCGGTGGCTCCCTTGGATATGCCCAACGCGATACATCGACTCCCGGACTCGCCGGCGGTTATGTCGGCGTCGGCCTCGACGTCTTTGGCAACTTTTCCAACCCCACCGAGAGCCGGGTCGGAGGCCCCGGATCGCGACCGGGCGAAGTTGTCCTGCGTGGTCCCGGCAGTGGCATGACCGGTTATGAATACCTCGCCGGAACCGACGGCAGCAACACCACCGTTTCCGGCAACCCCGCCATCCCTTCCATCCCCACCACCTTCGGCGGCCAGGAGTTTTCCTTCCCTCTTTACGACCAGCGCCCGGACCAGGATGCAGCCGACTTCCGGAGTGTTCAAATCGAGCTCTCCGACACCAACCAACTCACCGTCCGCATGAAGATGGGCTTCACCGGCTCCTACGTCGACCTCTTTACCGCCGATCTCTCCAGCTACACCCGCCCCGATCAGCTCCGCATCGGCTTCACCGGCGGCACCGGCGGCGTCAACATGGTCTACGAAGTCCGGAACCTCACCGTCCAAACCAGCGGCTCCACCAACACGTGGTACTGGGCCAACGCTCTCGGTGGCACCTGGGGCGTCGGCGGCAACTGGTCCCCCGCCACCGTTCCCACTCCCCAGGCCATCGTCGTCTTCAATGACCAAGTGGCAAGCCTCACCGGCCCGGTCACCGTCACCATGGATGGCCCCGATCGAACCGTTGACTCCATCTTCTTCGGCGGCAACCAAAGCTACACCCTTACCCCATCCGCTAGTCAAAAACTCATCTTCGACGCCTCCTCTGGAGATTCTTACATCTCCCTCCTCAACAGCCCCACCGGGAACGCCTCCCACACCATCAACGCCGATATTCAGCTCAACGACACCCTCCGCATCCACAACTTCGTTGCCGATCAAACCCTCACCCTCAATGGCGATCTCGCCCTCGGCTCCAACAACCTCTTCCTCAAATCCTTCGGCACCACCGAAATCAACGGGGACATCTCCGGCTCCGGTAACCTCACCAAACAAGGCACCGGCACGGCGGTCCTCGCCGGCAACAACACCTACACCGGCACCACCACCGTCAGCGACGGCATCCTCGAAGCCCGGTCCAACACCGCCCTCGGCGCCACCTCCTCAGGAACCACCGTGCAAAGCGGTGCCACCCTCGGTCTTAGCGGCGGTATCTCCATCGGTGCCGAACCCCTCACCCTTTCCGGCTCCGGGTTCGACGGCCTCGGCGCGCTCCGCAATCTCGACGGCGCTAACAGCTTTGCGGGCAACATCACGCTCGCCGCCTCCAGCGTCATCGGCACCGATGCCAGCTCCTCGCTGACCACCTCTGGAACCATCGCCCTCGGCCCTGCCGGACGAACCATCACCTTCCTCACCGGAGCCGGGGCCACCCATACCCACACCGGCGACATCACCTCCGGGACCTTCGGAGGCGATCGCGTGATCAAAACCGGAGAGGGCACCCTCATCATTCAAAACGCCGTCTCCCATCAGGGTGCCAATATCATTCAAGCCGGCACCCTGGAAATCCGCAACGCCGGAGCCCTCGGCAGCGCCGGCTCCGTCGGCACCACCGTCCAGAGCGGAGGCACCCTCGCCCTCGCCAACAACATCACCCTCGGCTTCCACGAACTTCGTCTCAACGGCCCCGGTGCCGACGGCAAAGCCGCTCTCTGGAACGAATCGGGCAACAACTCGGTCGCCAACAACATCACCCTCCAATCCGACACCGCCATCGGTGCCGCCTCCGGCACCACCCTCACGCTCACCCAAGGCATCAACGCCGGTGGCGGCTACACCCTCACCATCACCGGCCCAGGCACCGTCCAAACCAACAACAACCTCGTCAATGTTGGTGCGATCGAAATCGAGCAAGGCGTCCTCAACCTCAACGGTAGCGTCACCCCCAGCGCCCCCACCACCACCATCGCCGCCGGGGCTACCCTCCGCTCCCAAACCAATAGCAACACCCTCGGCTCCATCGCCGGAGCCGGTAACATCGAACTCTCTCCTTCCCTAACGTGGCAGGTCCTGACCTTCGGCGGTAACAACACCAACACCACCTTCTCCGGCGTGGTTTCCGGTGTGGCCCAGATGACCAAAGTCGGCACCGGCACCACCACCTTCTCCGGTGCCAACACCTTCACCGGCACCCTCAACCTCAACGCCGGCACCATCCGCCTCGGAGCCGACAACGTCTTCGCCAACTCCATGACCCTCAACCTCAACGGCGGCACCTTCGCCGCCAACGGCTTCAGCGATGTCATGGGAACCCTCAACCGCTCGGCTGCCAGCACCATGGATTTCCTGGGTTCCAGCTCCGTTCTCACCTTTTCCTCCACCACCGGCGGCTCGGCCATCACCATCAACAACTGGGCCGGCAATATCGCCGGCGGTGGCCCCGACCAATTCCGCGTCACCTCTGCCGCCGCCCCCGGCTCGCTGACCAACATCAACTTCACCGGTTGGGGCGATGGTGCCGCCGTCGTCGGCTCAGCTGGAAGTTGGGAAATCGTCCCCACCCTCACCGGGTTCCAACGCTGGAACAATGCCTCAGCCCTCAACACCCAATGGGGTAACAATGGCAACTGGGTCGGGAGCGGTCCCCAACCGAACGCCGTCGGCGCTCGCGGCTACTTCGGCGACGATGCCCCCAACGCCACCCAGCCCGTCATCCTCGAAGGCAACAAAACAATCGGCAACATGATCCTGGCCGGCACCGGCAATCGAAACTACAACTTCAATGCCACCGGCGGAAACCGCACCTTAACCTTTGACCAGACCGGTTCCGCTTCCGCCCATCTGGTGGTCACCGGCACCCAGTCCCACATCATTGGCCAGACCAATACCAACAACCAACGCGTCAATGTCGCTCTCAACGACGCGCTCCTCATCCAAAACAATTCCTCGGCCGACACCGGTCTGACCTTCGGAACCTCCGGCGGCGCTCACACCTTTGCCCTTGGCGGTAACACCCTGACGGTCACCGGCACCAGCCGCACCATCATCCACAGCCAGGTCACCGGCACCGGGTCGATCGTCAAGAACGGCACGGGCATCCTCCGCCTCACCGACAACAATAATACGTTCAGCGGCGGCGTGACCCTTAACGAGGGCACCATCGAGATTGCCCCCACCGGCACCTCCACCACCGTGCTGGGAACCGGCACGCTTACCATCAATGGAGGAACCCTCGAAGCCTTCGGGGCCGCCCGGACCATCTCCAACGCTTTCACCATCAATAACTCCTTCTCCGTTCTCGGCTCCAACAACTTAACCATGTCGGGCGCGGGCACCGTCTCCACCGGCACCCACACCGTCACCATCGGCTCGGGCATCACCACGACCATGTCCGGAAACCTCACCGGCTCCGGTGGATTGATCAAGGACGGCAGCGGCACCCTCACCCTCTCCGGAGGCACCAAAACCTTCTCCGGCGGTCTCACCGTCAACGGGGGCACCGTGGAAGCCACGCGTGGAGGAGACATCACCCTCGGCACCGCCGACGGAGCCAATAACATCGCCGGAGCCGGAGCGATCACCGTCAACAGCGGTGGCACCTTCAACCTCACCCAAACTGGAAATAATCCGATCACCCTCCGGGGCTCCCCTCTGACCAACGACGGCGGCACCATCACCATTACCTCCACTGGCAACAACGAAGCGCGCGATTTCTTCATCGGCACCAACGCCACCAACACCGGACATCTCATCTCCAACGACGGCACCACCACCGTCACCGTCGGCGATGACATCCGCCTCCGCCCCAACTCCACCATCACCGTCTCCGGCGGCACCGTGAACCTTAATCCCGCCGACGCCTTCATCACCGAGGGCACTGCGGGCAACTCCGCCCTCATCTCAGTCACCGAAACCGGATCCCTCAATATCGACATCACTGGAGCCCGCAGCGACAACAACCAGATCACCATTGGCCAACACGACCGCCTGACCATCTCCGGCCCGGCGGCCAATGCCACCTTCACCGGTCAAACCGACTCCAACATCAACCTCACCGGAACCATCAACCTCTTCGACGGCGGCACCCTCACCGTCACCCAGGGCACCACCAACCTCCAATCCACCACCGTTCTCGACGGCGGCACCGACCCAACCAAAGGCACCCTCTCCGTCAACGGCAACCTCACCCTGCACCCCACCGCGACCGTCACCAACGCTCCCAACCTCAATCTGACCACCTCCACCACCGCCACCATCAGTGGCACCGCTGCCGATACCTCCTCCAAAGGCTGGGGCACCATCACCCACTCCGGCTCCGGCACCACCACCATCGCCTCCTCCATCAACAACCTCGACGCCAACCGGATCACCATCACCTCCGGCACCCTCCTGCTTGGGGCCTCCAATCAAATTGCCAACACCACCGACATCACCATGGCCGGCGGCACCTTCCACACCGGCGGCAACTCTGAAATCGTCGACACCCTGACCCTCACCGCCGATTCAACCATCAATATGGGTGCGGGAAATTCCATCCTCCGGTTCTCCGACTCCTCCGCCATTGCCTGGGTTGCCGGCACCACCCTCTTCATCACCAATTGGTCCGGGGACGTTAATGGCGGTGGCACCGACCAGCTCTACATCGGCACCACCAACCTCGGCGTCACCGCCAGCCAACTGAGCCAGATTAAGTTCATTGACCCCATCGGCTTCGCCCCCGGCACCTACGCCGCCCAGATTCTCGCCACCGGTGAGATCGTTCCCATTCCCGAACCGACTACGATCCTGGTCGGACTTGCCCTCCTCCTCCTCGCCGCCTGGCGCGAGCGCCGACGTTGGTGGCCCGCTCTAGCCTCTTGCCTCGCCTCCCGGCCCCGCTCAACGTAATCTGTTTTGCTCCGCTCCGCGCCCCCAAACCTAGGCCCGATGATACGGCTCGCCGCGCCGAATCGTCTGCACCCGATACAGCTGCTCCAACAAAACCACCAGCGCCAACTCGTGCTGCAAAGTGATCGGCCCCAAACTCCACCGCTCACACGCCACTCGCACCCCCTGGGCATGGCCCTCGGCACCGCCCACCAAAAAGGCCACCCGTTTCACGCCCGACCCCTCCCACTCCTCCCAGCGGTCCACCCACTCCTCGGTTCGACCCATCCATCCTCCCGGATCCAACGCCACCCGGACCGCCCCCTCACTCACCGCCAATAACCGC
>JBDNCR010000170.1:0-4904 GCA_046719555.1 Verrucomicrobiia bacterium
TCTGCGCGCCTTTGCCCACACCGGCTCCTGTCATTACCAGGAAAATGAATCCATCTGGCGACAGGTCCACCAAGCGCGGGCCACCGCGGCCCGCCTTCTCGGCGCTCAACCCCACGAAATCGCCCTCCTCGGCCCCACCGCCCTCGGCCTCAGCCTCATTGCCCGGGGCCTATCCTGGGAACCCGGCGATGAAGTCGTTTACTATCCAGACGACTACCCCGCCAACGTCTACCCCTGGATTGCCCTTCGCGAGCTCGGCGTTCGCCCTGTACCCCTCTGCCCGGCCTCCCCAGGCCACCTGACCTGGGACCTGATTCGTTCCGCCCTTTCCCCCCGCACCAAACTCGTCGCCCTGGCCTCCTGCCACTTTCTCACCGGGTTCCGCCTCGACCTCGACACCATCGGGCCCGAACTCAAACGGCGCGGCATCCTCTTTAGCCTCGACGGCATCCAAACCCTCGGAGCCTTTCCCACCCTGGCGGAACATGCCGACTTCATCAGTGCCGACTCCCACAAATGGCTGCTCGGCCCCGTCGGCGCGGGCATCATCTACGTCAATCAAAACCGCTTCGACCAACTCCGCCCCATCCTCCTCGGCTCCTGGAACGTCCAATCCCCTGACTTCATCGCCCAAGATCAAATCAACTTTTACGAGGGCGCCCGTCGCTACGAACCCGGCACCCTCAACCTCCCTGGCATCTTCGCCATGCAAGCCGCCATGGAACTCCTCTTGGAAGCCGGTCTCCCCCTCATCTCCCAACGCCTCCTTCACCTCCGCCGCGTCCTTATCGACACCCTCATCCCCCTCGGCTTCCAGCCCCTCCTACCCCCGGACCTACCCGAGACTCACGCCTCCGCCATCGTCGCCTTTCGCCTCCCACCCCAACTCGACCCCGAACCCACTGCCCGTTACCTCCGCGACCACCAGGCCACCGTCTCTTGGCGGAAAAACCGTCAAGGCGAAACCTTCCTCCGCCTTTCCCCCCACGTCTACAACACCGAGGGCGACATCTCCCAATTGGCCGACCTCCTCAAGTCCGCCCGGACCAACCCGACCCCCTAAACACACCGCCCGGTCCGCCGGTCAACCCGTCTCCCCTCGCCCCATCCTTCAGCCAGGCCGCCCGCCCAAGCTCAACCTTGGAGCGACCGATTCTTCCGAATCAAGGCCAACCGCTGCTCCACACAGGCCCGGCTTCGAAGCGGATCCGACGGCGTATTGAACGCATAATCCAACAACCGCTCCACCGAGGACGTCGCCACATGCAGCCGCGTGTCCGACGAGGCATAGTAGATCAACACCCGCCCATCATCATCCGCAATCCAGCCATTGGAAAACGTCACATTCGACACATCCCCAACCCGTTCCATTCCCTCCGGAGCAATAAAATAACCCCCGGGCGACGCAATCACCCGAGTGGGATCGTTCAAATCGGTCACAAATAAATACAACACATACCGTAACCCGGCCGCACAACCCCGCACCCCATGCGCCAAGTGCACCCACCCCTTCTCTGTCTTAATCGGAGCCGGACCCTGTCCATTCTTGGTCTCCTTGATCGTGTGATACGCCCGGGCATCAATGATCACCTCCTCCCCGGTCACCGCCCCCTCCATTGTATCGGTCAACGCCCACCCAATTCCGCCCCCCTTGCCCGTGTCGATAAATCCGTCCTGCGGACGGGTGTAGAGCGCGTATTTCCCGCCAACAAACTCCGGATGCAGCACCACATTGCGCTGTTGCGCCGATCGGGTCTTCAAATCCGGCAACCGCTCCCACCGCTGCAAATCCTTCGTCCGGGCAATTCCACACTGAGCCACCGCGCTCGACAAATCTCCCGGAGGCGCCTTTGGATCTTTCCGCTCCGTACAAAACAACCCGTAAATCCACCCATCCTCATGCGCCGTCAACCGCATGTCATAAACATTGGTGTCGGGGTCCTCCGTCTCATCCAGCAAAATCGGCTCCTCCCAAAACTCGAACCGGTCAATCCCATTCGGACTCTCCGCAATCGCCAAAAACGATTTCCGGTCCCAACCCTCCACCCGCGCCACCACCAGATATTTCCCCTGCCACTTAATCGCCCCGGCGTTCATCACCGCATTCACCCCCAACCGCTCCAACAAAAACGGGTTGGTCTTCGGATCCAAATCATACCGCCACTCCAAGGGCGCATGGGCCGCCGTCAACACCGGATGAACATAACGCTCATAAACACCGTTGGTCCACGTCGGGTCCACCTCATTGGGCTGCTCAATCAGAGCGCGGTAACGATTGCGGAGAAGGTTAAGCCGTTCTTGGAAAGCGGTGTTCATGGAATTGAATCGAGGTTTAAGAACTTGGGAGGATTCTACGCGCAACCCCGTTTGGCAAGGTTCGAAATCATTCCGGCCCCTCACCCACCAACAATCGACGCGCCATCTCATACCGTTCCTGGGTTCCCCGAATAATCTCCGCGGGCAATCGCGGCCCGGGCGGTCGCCGGTCCCAATCCTTCAGCCCCATCAGGTAATCCCGGACAAACTGCTTGTCATAACTCGGCTGCGACCGCCCCGGCGCATACCCCTCCATCGGCCAGAATCGACTGCTATCCGGAGTCAGCAATTCATCGATCAACACCAGGTCACCTCCAATCCACCCGAACTCCAACTTCGTGTCGGCAATCAGAAGACCCCGCGAAGCCGCATACGCTGCACCCTCCCGGTAAATCCGCAACGACAGCTCCCTTAATCGCTCAAACAACCCATCCCCCACCTGGGCTCGCGCCTCCACCTCCGTCAACGGCTGGTCATGACCGACCGCCGCCTTGGTTGTCGGCGTAAACAACGGCTCCTCCAACCGCTCACTCTCCCGCAGCCCGGACGGCAGGACACGACCTTGCACCCTCCCTGTCTCCTGATACTCCTTCCAGGCGGACCCGGCCAAATATCCACGCACCACACACTCCAGCGGCACGGGCTCCGCTCGTCGGCACCAGGTCGTCCGCCCCTCCCACTCGGGACAATCCAAGCCTGGCGGCAACCCAAAGCCAATCACATGGTGAGGCACCTCGGCGGGCAACCGTTCAAACCAGAACTTCGAAATCTGCGTCAACGCCACCCCCTTGCCCGGAACCAAATCAGGCAACACCACATCGAACGCCGAAATCCGGTCCGAAGCCACTAACAACAAATCCTCTCCCCACCCATACACATCTCGAACCTTCCCCTGGTGCAACAACCTCGGCTTCATGAGAAACCCGAGACTCTTGCCGATTTATCCTCAATCTGCAACGGACGATTGCAGCCCCGCCCAAAATCGCTAGGGTCCGGCTCGTTCTATGACGGCAGGAAACACCGGCCCGCTTGCAGGGCGATTGGAAGCGCGGGCCAAATTTTTCTTCGATGGCGAAGCCAAGTTTTGGGTCCAGGGCGTTACCTACGGTCCCTTCAAACCCCAAGGGCAACCCCCCTGCTACCTCGGCACCCCCGAGTTGGCCGCCCGCGACTTCGACCTCATCCGGGCCGCCGGATTCAACCTCCTCCGCGTCTATCACGTGCCCCCGCGCTGGTTCATGGACCTGGCCCGGGAAAAAGGCCTCCGCGTCCTCATCACCGTCCCATGGGAAAAGCGGGTCCTCTTCCTCAACGACCGCAAAACCAAGCGCTCCATCCGCAGCTCCGTCCGCGATGCGGCCCGCGCCCATCCCGGTCATCCCGCCCTCATGGGCTTCTACGTCGACAACGAAATCCCCGCCGATCTCGTTCGCTGGTACGGAGCCCGTCGCGTCGAAACCTTCCTCGATTCCCTGGCCCAAATCGTTAAAAACCAAGATCCCGGTGCCCTCGTCGCCTACGCCAACTTTCCTCCCACCGAATATCTCCTGCCCAAGTTCGTCGACTTCTACTCCTACAACGTCTATCTCCACGACCCCGCCGTCCTCTCCAACTACCTGGCCCGCCTCCAAAACTTCGCCGAAGACAAACCCCTCCTCCTCGGTGAGTTCGGGATGGACACCATTCGCCATTCCGAAGAAGAACAAGCCCACCTCCTCGAAAAACATTACGACGCCGTCTTCCGCGCCGGCGTTGCCGGCACCATCATCTTTTCCTGGACCGATGAATGGTTCACCAATGGCACCGAAGTTCACGATTGGGCCTTCGGCCTGGTCCGACGCGATCGCACCCCCAAACTCGCCTACCACCGCATCCGCGACAAAATCATCCCTCCCCACGGCTCCGTCGCCCAAAAATATCCTCTGCCCAACGCCCCCAAAGTCTCCGTCGTCGTCTGCTCCTACAACGGTGCCTCTACCCTCCGCGACTGCCTCCAATCCCTTCGCGAGCTCCACTATCCTGACTACGAAGTCATCCTCGTGGACGACGGATCCAAGGACAACACCGAAGCCATCGCCAAAGATTTCCCCTGGGTCCGCTACATCAAACAACCCAACCTCGGCCTCAGCGTCGCCCGCAACACCGGCATCGCCGCCGCTCAAGGCACCGTCATCGCCTTCACCGACTCCGACTGCATGGCCGACAAAGACTGGCTCTATTTCCTCGTCCAAACTCTCCTCTCCGGCGATTGGGCTGCCGTCGGCGGACCCAACATCTCTCCCCCGGCCCGCGACTGGATTCAAGCCAGCGTTGCGGCCTCCCCAGGCTCCCCCAGCCACGTCCTCTTGACCGACCGAGAAGCGGAACACGTCCCCGGCTGCAACATGGCCTACCATCAATGGGCGCTCGAAATGATCGGTGGCTTCGACCCCGAATACCGCAAAGCCGGCGACGACGTCGACGTCTGCTGGCGCATCATGCAACAAGGCTTCAAAATCGGCTTTAGCCCCTCGGCCCTCGTCTGGCACCACCGCCGTTTCACCGTTCGCACCTACTTCAAACAACAAGGCGGCTACGGTAAGCCGAAG
>JBDNCR010000171.1:0-4901 GCA_046719555.1 Verrucomicrobiia bacterium
GGTTGGGGACGACGCGGACTTTCCAGCCGGGGCCGTTGGCGGGACCGCCGCCGGGGCGGAGGGCGTAGACTTCGTGGGGGGTGGCCGATTCGTTGCCTTCGGCGAAGGGGTCGTTGGAGAGGTCGGTTGGGGAGAGGTTGGGGAAGCGGTAAGGGATGGGCCGACGGAGGCGTTCGGGGGAGAAGGTCACCCAACGGCCAGAAACGGGGTCGCGTCTCAGTTCAGGCATGAGGGAACCTTGGCTGCATGAGGGGAGGTGAGCAAGAACCGGGCTCAGCCGATGAGGAGGCTGGAGTAGAGGGCTTCGTAGTCGGGGACGCGGGCGTTCCAGGAGAAGTCACGGGTCATGGCATTTTTGCGAAGTTGGGCGAGTTGCTTGGGTTTTTGGTAGAGGGAGAGTGCCCGGTCGATTTCGGTGAGGAAAGCTCCGGTTTGAAACGGTTTGAAGGCGAAGCCGGTTCCGGTGGCGGTTTTGGGGTTCCAGGGTTCGACGGAGTCGGCGAGGCCTCCGGCTTGGTGGACGATGGGCGGGGTGCCGTAGCGTTGGCTATACATTTGGTTGAGGCCGCAGGGTTCCATTTCGGAGGGCATGAGGAAGAAGTCCGAGCCGGCTTCGATTCGGTGGGCCCAGGTTTCGGAGAATTCGATGCGGGCGACGATGTCATCGGGGAAGCGGCGGGCGAGGTCGCGGAAGGCTTCTTCGAGGCGAGGTTCGCCCGTGCCGAGGATGACGAGGCGTGCGCCGTGTTGGCGGAGGTGGGGGGAGGCGGCGAGGATGAGGTCGAAGCCTTTGGAGGCGACGAGGCGCGAGACGGAGCCGAAGATGGGAGCGTGGGGGCGGTCGGTCCAGCCGCAGGCGGCGAGGAGGTCGTGTTTGCAGGCGGTTTTTCCGGAGAGGTCTTGGGGGGAGTAGGTTTGAGCGAGGAGGGGGTTGGTGGAGGGGTCCCAGGTGGCGGTGTCGATGCCGTTGAGGATGCCGGTGAGGTGATGGGCGCGGGTGCGGAGGAGACCGTCGAGGCCACAGCCGAAGGCGGGGGTTTGGATGGCGGTGGCGTAGGAGGGGCTGACGGTGGTGATGCGGTCGGAGAAGACGAGGCCAGCTTTGAGGAAGTTGACGCGGCCATAGAATTCGTGGCCTTCCGGGGTGAAGCCGTGGTCGAGAAGGCCGGTGGGGGCGACGGCGTCCGGGGGAAAGACGCCTTGGTAGGCGAGGTTGTGGATGGTGAAGATGGTCTGGGGGCGGCGGCGGAGTTGGCGGGCCCAGAGGGCGGCGGGGCCGGTTTGCCAGTCGTTGAGGTGGAGGATTTCCGGGGTGGGGTCGATGTAGGGAAGCAGTTCGATGAGGGCGCGGGAGAACCATCCGAAGCGTGAGGCGTTGTCGAAGTAGTCGCCGTCGGCGGTGCCGTAGGGTTGGGAGCGGTCGAAGAATTCGTCCCGTTCGAGGGCGAAGATGCGGAGGCCGTGGTGGGTGGTTCCGATCCAGACGCGACCGGGGAGAATGGTGCCGTTGAAGGGGACGCGCAGGTAGACTTTGGAGGGGGTGAGGGAGGGGAGGTGGGAACGGAGGGCGGTGTAGAGGGGCAGGGTGATGGAGATGCTGTGGCCGCGGTCGCGGAGGGCTTGCGGGAGGGAGGCCATGACATCGCCGAGGCCGCCAGTTTTGAGGTAGGGGGAGAGTTCAGAGGCAGCGAAGAGGATGTTCACGGGGACGAGTTAGGTTGGGGGGAGAGAGGGGAAGGGTGTGGTTTTTTTGGGCGGGAGGCGAGTGAATCTTGTGGGAGTGTTGCGGAACCAGTGGAAGAGGTAGAGTTGAGCGATTCCGGCGTAAGGGCCGAAGTGGCGGTCGGCAAAGTCGAGGAGTTCGGTTGGTTTCGGGGGGCGCTTTTTTTTCCAGTAGAGGTCGGTTAGGATTCGGGTGGTCCAGACATCGAGGGGAAAGGCTTGAAGGCAGGTGCCGGTGTAGAGGAGGACGCAACGGGCGATTTTTTCGCCAACGCCGGGGAGTTGTTGGAGACGGGCGGAGGCTTCTTGGAGAGGGATGCCGGGGGTGAGGTCCCAGGTCCAATGTCCCGAGGCGATGGTGGTGGCGACGCGGTGGATGAATCGGGCGCGGTAGCCGAGTCGGCAACGACGCAGGGCGGCTTCGCCGACTTGAGCAATGGTTTCCGGGGAGGGGAAGGAGGGGGTGCCGAAGGTGTGGCGGAGTTGGTGGTGGAGGAGGCGGATTTGGGGGATGGGCTTGAGGGAGGAGCAGAGGAAGCCGACGAGGCAAGGCCACCAGGGGTCGCGGATGAGGCGGAGGCCGGGGAAGGCTTGGATGGCGTGGCGGAGGTGGGGGTCGTGGGAGAGTTGGGTGTGGAGATGGGGCCAGTCAAGGTGGAGATGAAAGTAGTTGTGAAGCCATGGGGGACAGGGTGAGGGGGTGGAGGATGGGAAGAGCGAGACAGGGCGATGGTCAATCCAGCCGCTCCAGGTGTGGTTGGATTGGGTCCAGGCGAAGGTTTGTCCGGAGCCGAGGGTGGCATTGAGGTCGATTTCGGGCGGTGCGGGGATGTTCACCGTTTCGTCACCTTGCGCAGGGAGGTTCATGGGTTAGACTTAAGGTTCCGGGTTTACCGGAAGATTAACCCCAAAAGGAGACGCAGATATGATGAAGTGGAAAATGGTTGCGGCAGCCGCTTTGGCGGCGGCTTGGACTTGGAGCTCGGCCGCGATTGCCGCGGTGGAAATTGGCAAACCGGCCCCTGACTTTACGTTGGTGGATTCGAATGGGCAGTCCCATTCGTTGAGTGATTTCAAGGGGAAGGTGGTGGTTTTGGAATGGTTGAATCACGGGTGTCCGTTTGTGGTGAAGCATTATGAGAGCAAGAACATGCAGAATCTGCAGAAGGAATATACGGAGAAGGGAGTGGTGTGGCTGTCGATTGTTTCTTCAGCGGAAGGCAAGCAGGGTTTCATGACGCCTGAGGAAACGAACAAGGCCAAGGCGGAGAAGGGCGCGGCCCCGACGGCGGTGTTGTTGGATACGGATGGCAAGGTGGGTCGGTTGTATGGGGCGAAGGTGACGCCGGAGATGTTTATCATCAATGCCGAAGGGATTCTGGTCTATCACGGGGCGATTGATTCGATCCGGTCAACGAAGGTGGAAGATGTGGCCAAGGCCGAAAATTATGTGAAGGCGGCTTTGGATGAGATTCTGGCGGGTAAGCCGGTGACGACGGCGCAGACGCAGGCGTATGGCTGCACGGTAAAATACGCCGAGTAGGAGCCGAGGGGCAGGTGAGATATATGAAGGGGGGCGAAAGCCCCCCTTTTTTTGGGTTCAGGTGGCAGGTGAGGAGGTGGGTTGGGGAGTGGGGATGGCTTGCCTGAGACGTGAAAAAGGGTATCGGTTGGGCATGGGGTTTTCGGGGGATTTCTGGTCGGCGCTGCGGGAGAATAAGTTGTTGGCTGGGGTGAATGAGGAGGTGTTGAGGGAGGTGGCCATGGGGTGGGAGGTGGTGGAAGTGGCCGGAGGTGAAACGATTTTTGAGGAGGGGTCTGAGGGGAGCAGTTTGTTTTTGGTTCTTTCCGGTGCGGTGGCGATTTCGAAGAGGGGACGGGGAGATCGTCAGGAGCGACTTGGGGTGTTGGGGCCGGGCGATTTTTTTGGGGAGATGTCGGTGATTGATCGGGGGCCACGGTCTGCGCGAGCGGAGGCGACGATGGGGTCGGCTTTGGTGGAGGTTGATGAGGGGTCGTTGCGACGGTTGTTGGGGGCGGGCGATGGTGAGGTCGGATTTAATTTGGTGCGGGGAACGGTGGAGCGTCTGCGGGGGGCGAATGAGCATTTTATTGAGGAGTTGCGGCGGGAGGAGAGGCTGAGTGCGATTGGTTCGATGGCGGGGGGGATTGTGCACGATTTCAAGAATCCGATGTCAGCGATTGTGGGTTGTTGTGATTTGTTGATGGTCCGGTATCCGGAACCTGGGGTGCGGGAGTTGGTGGAGATCATGCAAAGGGCGACGTGGATGATGTTGGGGATGACGCAGGATTTATTGGATTTTGCCAAGGGCAAGGTGCGGCTTGGGATTGAGGTGGGGAGTTGGATGAGGTTTGCGGGGGTCGTGGAGGAGCAGGTGTTGAGGCCGCTGCGCGACGATGGGTATCGGGTGGAGGTGGAGGCAGCGGTGGAGGGGGAGGTGCGTTTGGATTTTGATCGGATGGTTCGGGTGTTGGGGAATTTGTTGAAGAATGCGCGGGAGGCATCGGCGCGGCGGAGCCGGTTGGTCTTCCGGGCGTGGCGGGAGGGGCAGGTTCTGGTGATGCAGGTGGAGGATGAGGGGAGAGGGATTCCCCCCGAGTTGATGGGCCGGTTGTTTCAGCCGTTTGTGACGGAGGGTAAGGCGGATGGCACGGGGTTGGGATTGGCGATGGCTAAATCGGTGGTGGAGGGGCACGGGGGCAGGATCGAGGTGGCGAGCGAGGTGGGGCGCGGGACGATCTTTACGGTGCGGTTGCCTCAGGAGGAGGGTGGAGGCGGCCAGCGGTAGTGGCCGGTAAGGGGGTAGGTGAGGAGGCAGTCTTCTTCGACGGTGCCGCGTCCGATGTTGTGGATGACGAGGGGACGACCTTCGGGGGTGGCCCGATCGCTGACGATCATGATGTGGGGAAGGTTGCGGGGGAGGGTGGAGGTGACGAGGTCGCCGGGGCGGAAGGCGGCGGGATCGGCGCGGAGGGGGAGTTGGGCGCGTTGGCGGGTGAACCAGGTGCGGAGGTTGGGAACGCGGCGATGGTCGATGTTGGGGTCGGGGCGAGAGAGGCCCCAGATTCGGGGGTAGAGGTGGAAGTGGGCGGTCATGTCGCGGTGGAGTTCGGACTGGAGGTCGATTTGGTAGGCGGCGCGAAAGGCGCGAGATCGG
>JBDNCR010000172.1:0-4897 GCA_046719555.1 Verrucomicrobiia bacterium
TTCGGTGGCTCCCGAGGTGGGGTCGGCGAGGCTGCGGGAGAGGGCGGGCCAGGCGCGGAGGAGGGCGCTGAGGGCAGCCAAGCGACGTTCGGGGCGGTTGGCGGGTCGAACGCCTGATTTGACCCATCGGGTGGCGGGAAAAATTTCGTCCGCGAAGAGGGGGCGTTCTTTCCACCAAGCGTCCCAGAGGAGACGGAGCCAGCGGCGACCGGCGGGGTCGGGGAGGTCGAGGAGACGTTCGGGAATGAATCCGGCCAGGCCGTAGAGTCGAGCTTCGCGGACGGGGTCCGGAAGGGGGAGGAGGTCGGCCAGGGGCAGGCGGCGGGCGAGGAGGGTGAAGGGGGCGCGGTTTTCGGAATAGCCCATGCCATCGGCGAGTCCGAGCCAGAGGGCTTGGTCGGAGCCGAGGAGCTGGGCGCGGGTTTCGAAGAGCCGGGTTTTGGAGTGGAAGCGGAACCAGCCAGCGTCGCGGAGGAGGTCGCGGATGTGGAGGGGAGGGAGGGTGGCGAGGGTCTGTCGGCAACGACCGAGCCGGACGCCGAGGTTGAGTTCTTCGGGATTGGCGGAGAAGAGGGTGCGGAGGCGCGGGAGCGGGGCGCGGAGCTGGGAGGCGAGTTCGATCTGGCGGAGGGGACGACCGCGTTGGGTGCGGGGAAAGAAGGAGCGGGGGCCGAGGTGCCAGACGACGTGGAGGATGACGTTTTCGTAGGCGCGGTTGTGGTGGTGACCGTGAGCGGACCAGTCGGGCGGGTGGAGGTGGACTTCGATGGTGCCGATTTCTTTTTGACCTTGGCCGTTGAGGAGGCAGGCGTGGGTGAAATCAGGCCCGGCCGATTTGTTCCAGAATCCGGGCTGGAGGATGTGGATGGTTTCTCCGGTTGTGGTGATCAGGGGGTTGCAGTAGGCTTGTTCGAACCAAAGGCGCTGGATGTCGAGCTCAGCTAACGGGGTGGATTCGGATTCGCGGAGGCGCGGATAGGTGGCGTAGCGTTGGCCAGGCTGGACAGGCATGACGGAGAGAGAGTGAAGCTGATGGAACGGAAGAAGACAATGGGGGTGCGTTTGCGGGTGTGGGGAAGGGTGTGGGTGGTGTGGGCGGCTCTGGCCTGGACGGCGGGGGCGACGCCGCCCGAGGAGGAGGTGCTGGTGAGGACGGTGGCGGGGGTTCTGCCGACGGTGGTGAATATTTATACGGAATCGTTTGTGGAGGTGGCCGATCCGTATGATTTGTTTATTGAGCGGTTTTTTGGAGGTGGGGTTTATGGATCAGGCCGGACGTTGAGGAAGCCGGTGCGGTCGCTGGGTTCTGGGCTGATTGTGAGTCCGGACGGTTACATTGTGACCAATGCTCATGTGGTGCAGCGGGCGAGGGAGGTGACGATTAAGGTGACGCTGCATGATAAGACGGATCATGAGGCGCGGGTGTTGCGGGCGGTGGAAGATTTGGATTTGGCGTTGATTAAGATTGATTCGAATCGGCCGTTGGCTCATTTCGATTTGAACCGGCTTTCACCGAATTTGTTGGCGCAGACGGTGGTGGCGATTGGCAATCCGGTCGGTTATGAGAGTTCGGTGAGTAAAGGGATTCTGAGTGCCCGGGATCGGACGCTGCGATTTGGGGATATGGTGATGGAGGGGTTATTGCAAACGGACGCGGCGATCAATCCAGGAAACTCCGGAGGGCCGCTGATTGATGGGGCGGGCCAGCTGGTGGGTCTGTCGACGGCAAAGATGGGGACGGTGCCTGGAGAGAATCGGTTGATTCAGGTGGAGAATATTGGGTTTGCCATTCCGGGGGAACGGGTGAAGGCGTTTGTGGAGGAGTCGGTGGCCATTGCCACGGGCCGTTTGCCGCCGCCGCCCGAGGAGGCGTTGAATGAGGTTTTGTTTGAGAAGTTCGGGTTACGCTTGCAGGAGTTGACGCCGGATCTGGCCCGGGCTTTTGGAATCCGGATGGGCACGGGGATGATCGTGGCTCAGGTGCGGGCCGGGACACCGGCGGAACAGGCAGGGATTGAGCGGGGGATGGTGGTGACGGCGATTGGATCGCAGCGGGTGGCAAGGGAGGAGGATTTGCCCCGGGCGTTGGCGCGGGCGAAGTCGGGGGACCCAGTGACGTTTACGATTTTGTTTCGGGTCCGCCAAGGAGCGTTGCAGTCCGCCCGGATTGCCCAGGTGACTCTTCGGAGTCTTTGAACGAATTCCCTTTCTTTGAGCGGGGACGATGGCTAGAGGAGGAGGGCCGGATTGTGAAGATTCGGTCGCCCGGCGCGTGAGCCGTCCACCTTTAAGCCGAGTTTGAATTATGCCTGTTGCTACCCCCCGCCAATATGCCGCGATGCTGGATGCTGCCCAAAAGGGTGCGTATGCGTTTCCAGCGATTAATGTGACGTCGTTGACGACGATTAACGGTGCGTTGAAGGCGTTTGCCGACAATCAATCCGACGGGATCATTCAGGTGTCGACGGGCGGGGGCGAGTTTGCCTCGGGGTTGAATGTGAAGGATATGGCGTTGGGGGCGATCGTCTTGGCGGAGGCGGTCCATCGGTTGGCCGCTCGCTATAACGTTTTGGTCGGGTTGCACACGGATCACTGTCAGCCGGGGAAGGTGGACAAGTTTTTGCGACCGCTGATTGCGGCGACGGCGGAACGGCGGAAGGCGGGAGCGGGTAACTTGTTCAATTCCCATATGTTTGATGGCTCGGAGTTGCCGCTGGCGGAGAACATGAAATTGGCGGAGGAATTGTTGCGGTTGTGTGCGGAGCAGGAGATTATCCTCGAGGTGGAGGCAGGGGTGGTCGGTGGGGAGGAGGATGGGGTGGATCATTCGGACCATCCGGCCGAGAAGTTGTATACGACGCCGGAGGATATGTTGGCGGTGCATGAGGCTTTGGCGGGCAAGGGACGGTATTTGTTCGCGGCGACGTTTGGGAATGTGCACGGTTCTTACAAGCCGGGTGCGGTGAAGTTGCGGCCGGATATTTTGAAGAAGGGGCAGGATGCGGTGATGGCGAAGTATGGAGCCGGGGCGGAGTTTGACCTGGTGTTTCACGGGGGCTCAGGAACGCCGGTGCATGAAATTCAGGAGACGTTGGATTACGGGGTGGTGAAGATGAATATTGATACCGACACGCAGTATGCGTTTACGCGGCCGATTGTGGATCATGTGATGAAGAATTATGACGGGGTGTTGAAGATTGATGGCGAGATTGGGGATAAGAAGGCGTATGATCCGCGAACGTATTTGAAGAAGGGGGAGAAGGGGTTGGCGGAGCGCTTGGGCCAGGCTTGTCACGATTTGCGGTCGACGGGAAAGACGATTTTTGGCTCGGTTTGAGGCGGTTGAGGTGGGGGCGGGATGGGACGACCGGAGGATCCGGTGTGGCCATGGAGTGGCTTAGGAACGGAGGCAGCCGACCGGGGATTCAGGGGAAGAGGCCGAGGGTGGCTTTGGCGTCGGTGACGCCTTTGATGCCGAGGGCAAGGGCGGCGCGCCGGTGGGAGAGGCCGGTTTTTTTGGAGTGGGCGACAACTTCGCGAAAGGCGTTGGCGAGGATGCCTTTGAGTTTGGCGAAGACTTCTTGTTCGGTCCAGAAGAGGCGCTGAAGGCTTTGCACCCACTCGAAGTAAGAGACGATGACGCCACCGGCGTTGCAGAGGATGTCGGGGACGATGAAGATGTCGCCGCGTTGGTCGAGGATGCGGTCGGCGGCGGGCGTGGTGGGGCCGTTGGCACCTTCGGCCAGGACGCGGCATTGCAGGAGGGGGGCGTTGTGTTCATGGATGACCATGCTGACGGCGGCCGGGATGAGGACGTCGCAGGGTTGGAGGAGAAGTTGTTCAGGATCGAAAGGGTCGGTGCCTGGGCAGTTGATGACGGAGCCGGTGCGAGCCAGGTGATCCTGGAGGGTGTCGAGGTGGATGCCGTGCGGATTCCAGATGGCGCCGAGGTGGTCGCTGATGCCGATGATGCGGGCGCCGTCGTTGTTGAGGCGCCGAGCGGCGACGGAGCCGACGTTGCCGAAACCTTGAAGGATGATGCGGGCTTGGTCGAAGGGGATGTCGATGGCGTTGAGGGCGCGTTCGGCCATGAAGGCGACGCCGAGTCCGGTGGCTTCGAGTCGGCCAAGGGAACCGCCGATGATGACGGGTTTGCCGGTGATGATGCCGGGGACGGGTCGGCCGGCATACATGGAGTAGGTGTCGGCGATCCAGGCCATGATTTGTTCGTTGGTGCCCATGTCGGGGGCCATGACGTCGACTTCAGGGCCAATGAAGGGAATCATTTCCTGGGCGAAACGACGGGTTAGGGTTTCAAGTTCGCGGGGGGAGAGGGTGCGGGGATCAATGGCGATGCCACCTTTGGCGCCGCCGTAGGGAAGGCCGACGAGGGCGCATTTCCAGCTCATCCACATGGCGAGGGCGGCGACTTCGCCGAGGTCGACGGAGGGGTGGAAGCGAAGGCCGCCTTTGGTGGGGCCGCGAGAGAAGTGGTGTTGAACGCGGAGACCGTAATAGACCTCGGTGGTGCCGGAGTCGCGGGCGAGGGGAACAGCGACGGAGATGATGCGCCTGGGCCATTTGGTGCGTTCGCGAACGGAGTCGGGGAGGTTGAGAAAGTCAGCAGTGGCGTCGAATTGTTCCGCGGCCATGCGGAAGACGGGGCTGTGGAGGAGGAGGTTGTTCATGGGGCGGGGAGGTTTGGGGAAAGGATAATGGGTTTGAGGAGGGGCAACAGAGATTTCCGATGGGCCGGAGAGGGGGTAATTTGACAGGGTCGAGGCGCTTTCGTAGCGTTTTTGGATGCACCGGTATCAAGTTTTGTGGGAAGGGCGAACTCCGGTGTTGTTGTGTCCGATGGAGCAGGTGGAGAGTGTTTCGGTGGGCTTGTGGTTTC
>JBDNCR010000173.1:0-4894 GCA_046719555.1 Verrucomicrobiia bacterium
TCGGGGTTGATGACGACGGTCATGTAGGCGTCGGGGTTGCCGGTGTTGAGGTTAAGGGAAATGAGGTTCTGACCCACGCGGTCCTGAAGGGGGAACCCGTAGCCGGGAGTCAGGGGGTGGGTGGGGTCGGCTCCGATGAGGGCATCGGCATATTGATGGTAACGGGGTTTGGTGGGGTCAGCGACATTGGGTTGGGCGGAACGGAAGTAGATCCCTTTGGCCGCCGGGGTGGTGTCGTTGTTGATCCGCGTTCCATCGGGAAGGAAAGCGGGAATGGTTGAACCGGCACCCGTGCCCCACCATTCCGTGGAGGTCATTTGTCCGATCGGGGTGCCGCCTGGGGTGAGGGTTACGGTGGAGCCGATATAGCCGAGGCTGAAACCGGCAAGCAGGTCGCCGACGACGCGTCCGTAGACGTCATTGGTGAGGCCTGCGGTGGTGAAGGTTCCCGAGGGTGTGGTGATGGTGTAGGGGGCACTGTTGCCATAGATGCCGGTGGTCGCGTTGAGATCGGAGTAGTTGATGGTGATGGTGATCGAGTTGCCGACGCCGGGGCCGGTGGGGGTGTGGCCGGGGTAGAAGGTGGGATTGGCGTTGCCCGAATCGGGATTGGCGGTGAGGGTGACGGAGCCACCGCCGGCGACGGTGCCGGAAAAGGTGGCGGTGAAGTCGAAGGTTTGGAACCGGTTTTCGGGGAGGGTGGAGGCGTTTTGGGTTCCCGTGCCGACAAAGATGCCGCCAATCTTGACGGACTGACCGTTCATCGAGTCGATGTAATCTTCGAAGGTGTTGAAGGGAGAGGCATCAATATTGGGGCCAATGACGCGGGCGAAATCGGGGTCGGCAACGGGGTTGGCGGTGTTGGTGACGATGGAGGGAAGAATGGCAGATTTGCCGGGGGCGACCGTGGCTTTGGTGGCATTGATGAGCTGGAAGGCGTTCTGACTGGTCTGGGGGTTGTTTTGCACTTGGCTGGCGGTGGCATTGATAGCGTTCAGGCTGAAGGAGATGGCGGTGAAGTCGATGTAGGAGAGGTCACCAGTGAAGACGCCGTTGGCGATGGTGGGTTCGACGTATTGGTAGCGGGTGAAGAAATTGGGGTCGGTGGGAATGGCGGCGGCGGGGCTGTAGCCGGGATCGGGCAGGGTGAGGCCTTGGGTGCCGAGGCTGAGGTAGACCCGGCCAGAGAATTGTTCGATGAAGACGGCGGGGCTGCCGGAGGGGATGGTGGCATGGCCGGAGGGTCCGGAGATTTGGGCCAGGGAGTAGGGAGTGCTGAGCTGGAGGAGTTGTTGTTGGCCGGAGAGGTCGAAGTAGTGGCCGATGATGGGGGAGTCGGAGCCGGGGAGGAAATGGACAAAGACTTGGCTGGTGTCGAATCCGGCCTGGTTGTCAAAGACGAGAGGAACGCGGATTTGGGCGAGGAGGTTTGACCCAAGGGCGGCCAAGGTCCCGGCGAGGAGGAGGGCAAGGCCCCTTTTGGGCTGGGTCATTTAAGCTTTCTTTGATCTCAGGTTGAAAGTGGAGAGGGATTAAGTCAAGGGTGTGGTTCGGGCTTGGCAAGCTGAGGGGATTGGGCATGTTAACGACTTGGTCCGAATTGATGGCGGGGTAGCCAAGTGGTAAGGCAGGGCTCTGCAAAAGCCCCATTCGACGGTTCGATTCCGTCCCTCGCCTCTCTTTTTTTGCATGCCCAAGCCGATTCGAATTCCGTGGTTGAATCCGTTGTTGGTGGTGGGGTGTGTTTCGACGCGTGGCGGGTTGTCGCAGTTGTCGCATGTGCGGCAGGATGCCGATGTGATTGAGGTGCGGGTGGATGCGTTGCTGCAGAGTGAGACGCCAAAGGCGGCGATTTTGCGGGCGTTGCGGGGAAGAAAGACGCCGGTGTTGCTGACGCTGCGGACGTCGGACGAGGGAGGGCAGTTTAATTGGAAGTCGACGGAGCGAATTCGTTGGTTTGAGGAGTTGATGCCGTATGCGGATGCGATTGATGTGGAGTTACGGAATGTGGGAGCGTTGAAGCCGGTCATTCAGCGGGCGCGGCATCAGGGACGGGGCCTGATTTTATCGGCGCATTCGTTGAAACGAAAGTTGACTCGGGGCCGGTTGGAGCGGTGGTTGGAGTTATTTGTCAGGCATCAGGCCAATGTGTATAAGCTGGCGTCGCTGGCCCGGACGGAGAAAGATTTGGAGGTGTTGGTGCGGTTTTTGTTGGATCATCGGGGGAGAAAATTGGCCGTGATGGCGACCGGTCCGCAGGCTGGGGTCTCGCGGTTGGTGTTGCCGGCGTTGGGATCCCGGTTGGTGTATGGTTATTTGGATCAGCCCTCGGCTCCGGGACAGCCGTCGTGCGCGGAGTTGCGCGGGCGGTTGGCCGATTGGGTGTTGTGAGGAGAAGAGGATGGCTGGACCGCGAAACATCCAGGTGATCGGGTCGGAGTTGGCGATTGCCTGGGAGGACGGGTCGGAGACGTATTTGCCGCTGGAGTATTTGCGGCGGGGGTGTCCGTGTGCGTCGTGCGGGGGCGAACCGGATGTCTTGGGGCGCTTGGTAAAGCCGAGGGTGAGTTATGGGGAGGGGAGCTTTGTCTTGCGCAAGCTGGAGGTGGTGGGGGGCTATGCGTTGCAGCCGACCTGGGGTGATGGTCATTCGACCGGTTTGTATTCGTGGGCGTTTTTGCGGCAGCTCGACCGGCTTCAACAGAGCGGGGGAGGCGAGGGATGAACGAGGAGAAAAAGTCGGGAGCGGCGTTGACGGCGGAGAAGCGGCGGGAGATGAAGGGGTATCGGGCCTTGAAGCTGTTGCGGGAACACAAGTCCAAGGCGGGGCGACGGAAGGTGGAGGAGGGGTTGCTGTTCCGGTTTGTGGGGAAGGGGTCGGCGGATGAGCCCTTTTTGAAGGTGACGCGGCGGGAGTATTTCCGAGTGTGGCACGAGTGTGCCGACCAGTTGCGATTGGAGCTGACGCAGATGGGGTTCGATGGGGCGGCGACCTTTGCGTTGCAGCGTGAGAAGCATGAGCGGATGGTGTATCGGCGGTTGGCGGAGGGGGCTCTGCGGGCGGTGCGATCGGAGGCGGCGTTTGAACGGTTGCACGGACGCCCGATGACTCCGCATGAGCGGGATCAGTTGGCCCGGGAGCAAAGCGGGGATGGGGCAGGGGTGGTGGAGGAAGGGGACGGAGGTCGGCGGGTGCGTCAGTTTCAGGTGGCGCGGGTGTTGGGGTCGATTGGGGCGGTGGCCAAGCATGAGCCGACGTTGTTGCAGGAGGCGTGGGCGGGTTTGGTGGGTCCGGCGATTGCGGCTGAAGTGGTGCTGGAGTCGGTGGATCCGGGGAAGGGATTGGCTTTTTGTCGGTGTTTGAGTGCTGCGCGGGCTTATGATTTGAGGCGACGGCGGGCCTTACCGGCGAAGTTGTCGGATGCGTTGGGTTTGCGAATCGAAAAGATTGTTTTCCGCTGACCGAGGGACGAGTTGGCCCCAGGTCTGGTTGCGAGGAAAAGGCGTGAGGCGCGTGGCTAGCGGAAGCAGGGGTTGGGTGTAGGTTTTGGGGAATTGAAATGAAAGCGCGGTTGGTTTTGGCGATGGTCGTCGGGATGGTGGGTGCGGTCGGTTGGGGATGGTGGGTGATGGGGAGCGGGATTGAGGTGGGTGACCCGGGCGCGGACAAGGGCGTGGTGATGGTCCGGTTGTTGCAAGCGGATGGGTCGTTGGGTGAGGTGGTGAAGGTGCCGAGGGTGGTGCGGACGGAGGCGGAGTGGAAGGCGCGACTGACGGGGGAGGAGTATCGGATCATGCGACAGCACGGGACGGAGCGGGCGTTTTCCGGAGCGTTGTATCGAACGAAGGGGCGGGGGTGGTATTTGTGTCGGGGTTGCGAGCTTCCGTTATTCCGGTCGGAGGCGAAGTTTGATTCGGGGACGGGTTGGCCGAGTTTTTTCCAAGCCGCGGCGGTGGAGAATGTGTCGAGCCGGGTGGATCGTTCGTTGGGGATGGTGCGGGACGAGGTCCATTGCACGCGGTGCAAGTCGCATCTGGGCCATGTGTTTCCGGATGGTCCGCCGCCGACAGGGTTGCGGTTTTGCATTAATTCGGCAGCCCTGGTCTTTGTGGAGAGCGAGTCGAATCCGGGGGAGTAGAGATATGGAGGTCGCGGAGACGGTTGGCGCGGGGAGGAAGACCAAAAGGGTTCCTCCAAAGGTGGGCTAGCACGATTGAGGGCCTGTCGTAGAGTGCGAGGATGGAATCAGGTTGGAGTCGACGGCGTTTTTTGAGGAGGATGGCGGCGGGAGCGGCGGCGTTGACGTTGCCGCCAGGATGGTGGTCGGCGCAGGCGGCGGGAGGCGAGGTGTTGCCGATGCGACGGTTTGGTCGGGCAGAGGTTCAGGTGTCGGCGTTGTGCGTGGGAGGGGCCCATGTGAGTTCGCACATGGCGGAGCGGGAGGCCGCACGGTTTCTGGAGCGGGCGGTGGAAGTGGGCTGCCGTTTTTTTGATACGGCGGAGAGTTACAGCGGCGGGGAGAGCGAACGGTTGTTTGGGCGTTATTTGCCGAGAGGTCGGCGGAAGGAGTTGTTTTTGATGACGAAAACGCGGGCGATGGATCGGCGGACCGCGGAACGGCATTTGGCGGAGTCGCTGGAGCGGATGCGGACGGATTATTTGGATTTGTGGCAGATGCACGACATCACCTCGGCGGCGGATGTGGATCGGCGGATCGAGAATGGGGTGTTGGAATTTATGTTGGAGGCGAAGGCGGCAGGGACGGTGCGTTACTTGGGTTTTACCGGGCACACTCGGCCTTCGGCGCATCGGCATATGTTGGAGCGGTTGAGGCGACTTGGGGTGGAGCTGGATGCCACGCAGATGCCGATCAACATTGTGGATCCGCATTAT
>JBDNCR010000174.1:0-4879 GCA_046719555.1 Verrucomicrobiia bacterium
GCGGCGTCGGGCAGGACCGGTTGGGGGGTGAAGGGTTGGGGGGGGTCGGGGAGGTCGATCCAGGATTTGCAGCCGGCGTAGGCGGGGTCGTAGGGGAGGTTCCACGGGGGCTGGATGCGGTGGACGCGAAGGATGGCGGCGTGGATGGCTCCGGCGTCGGCGTAGTTGAAGCGTTCGAGGAGGACGTCGCGGGTCCAACCGTGGAAGGGTTCGAGGCGGAGGACGGTGTCCCAGTGGTGCAGGGTGCGGGTGGCGATGAGGTCGGCGTAGGCGTGGAGGAGGAGGGGTTGGTCGGGAAGGAGAACGTCGGAAAGATCCGGGGTGGTCCAGCGCCATTTTTCGGCAGCGGCGTGGTAGCGGGTCGGGATGAGGAGGAAGCTGGGATGGGTGAAGGCGAAGGAGCCGGCGTCTTCGGCGATGCCGCCTTTGCGGAGGATGAGGGCGGTGTCGCCGCGAAGGAGGGCGGAGCAGACGAGGGACCATTCTTTGAAGCCAGGGATCATGAGGGGGAGCGGGTGTCGAGGGATTGAAAGACGAGTTTTTGGTTGGAGATGAAGTAGGCGATACCGGAGTAGATGGTGATGGCGAGGGCGAGGTAGAGGAGGGGATCAAAGAGGTAGTTGCGAAGGGGAGGGAGCCAGGAGGCGGGGAAGGTGGGGAAGTCGGCGAGGGCGAGGAGGAGGAGGCCGATGATGGCGGTGATCATTTGGGAGATGGTTTTGTGTTTGCCCCAGGACTGGGCGGGAAGGATGACGCCTTTGGCGGAGGCGAGGCCGCGGAGGCCGGTGATGAGGAATTCGCGGGCGACGATGCAGACGACGATCCAGGCGGGGGCGAGGTCTTTACCGACGAAGCCGATGAAAACGGCGGCGATGAGGATTTTGTCCGCGAGGGGGTCGAGGAGTTTGCCGAGGTCGGTGATGAGGTTGAGGCGACGGGCGAGGAAGCCGTCGAGCCAATCGGTGAGGGAGGCGAGGATGAAGAGGAGGAGGGCGACGAGGCCAGCGTAGGCGAGGTCGACCTGCATGAAGAAGGTGAAGACAAAGCAGAGGATGAGCCGCCCGAGCGTGAGCTGGTTGGGGAGGTTCATTCGTGGAGGTCGTAGATGTCGTGGGAGCGGACGGTGACGCGGGTGAAGGTGCCGGGGGTGCGCGGGGTGGCGAAGAGGACGCGGCCATCGACGTCGGGGGCGTCGGCTTCGGTGCGGCCGTGGTGGGGGGATTCGGCAAGGACGTCGAGGGTTTGGCCGATGAGGGAGTCGCCATGCTGGCGGGCGAGTTTTTGTTGGAGGCGCATGGCCCGGTGCCAGCGGGCTTTGCGTTCGGAAGGGGGGACTTGAGGTTGCATTTTGGCGGCGCGGGAGCCTTCTTCTTGGGAGTATTGGAAGACGCCGAGGCGTTCGAAGCGGGTTTCTTGGATGAAGTCGAGGAGGGTTTGGAAGTGTTCTTCGGTTTCGCCGGGGAAGCCGACGATGAAGGTGGTGCGGAGGTGGAGGCGGGGGATGCCGGCGCGCATGCGGGCGATGAGGTTGCGGATGTGTTGGGAGGAGGTTTCCCGGCGCATGGCGGTGAGCATGTCGTCGTGGATGTGTTGGAGGGGGATGTCGATGTAGCGGGCGATTTTTTGGCTTTGGGCGATGAAGTGGATGAGGTCGTCGGACCAGTGGGCGGGATGGGTGTAGAGGAGGCGGATCCAGTAGCGGGTGGGGATGTCGTCGAGGGCTTGGAGGAGGTGGATGAGGGTTTCGCCACGGGCGGGGTCGACAGGGGCGCGGGGTCCGGCGTGGGTTTCCCAGCGGTCCATGCCGAAGTAGGTGGTGTCTTGGGAGATGAGGTTGATTTCTTTGACGCCTTCGGCGAGGAGTTGACGGACTTCGCGGACGATGGAGTCGATGGTGCGGCTGCGGTGACGACCGCGCATTTGCGGGATGACGCAGAAGGAGCAGGGGTGGTTGCAGCCTTCGGCGATTTTGACGTAGGCGGTGTGGGGAGGGGTGAGGCGGAAGCGTGGGGTGTCGTAGTCGGGGATGTAGGTGGGGCGTGGGGTGACGAAGTTTTCGGGAGGGGTGCCCGGGGGTTGGTGGAGGAGGCGTTGGACGATGGGGACGATGTCGGTGAGTTGGTCGAGGCCGATGAAGGCGTCGACTTCGGGGAGTTCGGTGCGGAGTTCTTGGGAGAAGCGTTGGGACATGCATCCGGCGACGATGAGGCGCTGGTGATGGTTGCGTTTGGTGAGGCCGCGGTCGCGGTGGGCTTCGAGGATGGCGTTGATGCTTTCTTCTTTGGCGGAGTCGATGAAGGCACAGGTGTTGACGATGAGGACGTCGGCTTGGTCGGCGGAGGAGACGAGGTCCATGCCGGCTTGGCGGAGGTGACCGAGCATGATTTCGGCATCGACGAGGTTTTTGGCGCAGCCGAGGGAGATCATGCCGACTTTGGTCATAGGGTAGGGGGAGAGGGTGGGGCTGGGTTTAGCGGCCGGGGATGCGAAATTGTTGGGCGCCCGGTTCGGGGTATTTGCCAAAGTTCTGGCCGTTGAAGATGATGTCGATGCCGGAGGTGTCGGCAAGGACGATGACGAAGGCTTCGGCTTGGAAGGGGGGATCGCCTTCGGCGGGGAAGAGGCGGCCTTCCGGGATGATGTCGGCGAAGAGGGTGGTTTGCTCGGAGCCGTTTTCGGCGATGACGCGGACGAAGCGTTTGGATTCTGGGGTGCCGGGTGCGGCGTAGAATTGGAGGGTGCTGGTGGCGATGGCGGAGGCGGGGTCTCCGGGAAGCGGTGCGGGGGTGGCGTCTTCAACCGGCACGGCGCGGGCGACGGGGATTTCCCCGGCGGGGACCGCGCGAGCGGTGGGGATGTCGGTGGCGGGGACGGCGCGGGCGACGGGGATGGTGTCGGCGGGGGTCGGGTCGGGGGAGAGGGTGGCGGTGTCGTGTTCTGGGACGGCGCCCATGGGTTGGATGAGGTCGGTGAGGGTGCGGGCGACGGGGAGGACTTTATCTTTGGAGAGGTGGCCGATGGTGAGGACGGCGATGATGGCGGCACCGGCAAGGACGAGGCCGAGGAGGAGGAGGCCGATGGTTTGGGGGGTGAATTGGGGGGGCTGGGCTTTGGCGGGAATGCATTCGAGATCTTCGGGGCGGAGGTCGGTGACGTCGAAGGAGTCGTCGGTGATGCCGTCGAGTTGGCGCAAGAGTTGTTTGCCGTCGAGGCCGAGTTCGCGGGCGTAGATTTTGAGGAAGCCGCGGACGTAGGCGAGGCTGGGGAGGTCGTCGAAGGCTTCGTTTTCGAGGGCGAGGATGGATTCGGCGCGGAGTTTGGTGGCGTTGGCCATTTCTGCCAGGGAGAGGCCTTTGGCTTCGCGGGCTTGGCGGAGTTTGAGGCCAATCCCGGTTTTGTGGTCGGTGTCCATGGGCGCTTGGGCGATTAGAAGGCGTGGGAGGAGATTTCCCAGCTTTTGCCGTCTTCGGTTTTCTCAATGATGCCGTTTCGGTGCAAGCGTTCAATGAGGCCGGCGGCGGTGTTGTAGCCGATTTTGAGGCGGCGTTGGAGCATGGAGGTGGAGGCTTTGGTGTTGCCGGCGTCGCGTTCTTGGCGGAGGATTTCGACGGCGTTGCTGTAGTTTTCGAGGTCTTTTTCGGTGAGGTCGTCGAGGTCGCCGGGTGCGGAGGAGTCGATGGTGTCTTGGATGGCTTGTTCGAAGGAGGGTTCGGCTTGGGCGGCGATGAAGTCGACGGCGGCAGCGACTTCGGATTCGGAGACAAAGGGGCATTGACCACGGATGGGTTTGGAGCTGCCTGGGGGGAGGTAGAGGCAATCGCCTTTGCCGAGGAGGTTTTCGGCACCGTTTTCGTCAAGGATGACGCGGGAGTCGAGGGCGCTGTTGACTTGGAAGGCGACGCGGGAGGGGACGTTGGCTTTGATGACGCCGGTGATGACGTTGGCGCGAGGGGTTTGGGTGGCGAGGACAAGGTGGATGCCCGCGGCCCGGGCTTTGGCGGAGAGGCGGGCGATGGCGAGTTCGACTTCGGCCGGGGCGGTTTGCATGAGGTCGGCAAGTTCATCGATGATGACGACGACGTAGGGGAGCCGTTCGGGGATGTCGTCGGGAGGGGGCGGGGCGAAGAGTTCGGGTTGGGGAGGGTCGGAGGCTTGGGGATCGGCTGGGGGGGGTGGTGTTGTGGGGCGGGGGCGGTTGTTGAAGCCGACGATGTTGCGGACGCCGGTTTTGGCCATCCAGCGGTAGCGCCGTTCCATTTCATCGACGGCCCATTTGAGGGCGCCGAGGACTTTTTTGGTTTCGGTGACGACGGGGACGGCGAGGTGGGGGAGTCGGTTGTAGATTTGGAGTTCGACGACTTTGGGGTCGACGAGGATGAGGCGGAGTTGGTCGGGTTTGAATTTGTAGATGAGGGAGAGGACGAGGCAGTTGATGAAGACCGATTTACCGGAGCCGGTGGTGCCGGCGACGAGGAGGTGGGGCATTTCGGCGAGGTCGCCGATGACGGGGCGGCCGTAGACGTCTTTGGAGGTGGCGATGGGGATGTGGGCTTTGGATTTGTGCCAGGCGTCGGATTCGAAGATTTCGCGAAGGCGGACGGTGACTTTGCGGGTGTTGCCGACTTCGATGCCGACGGTGTCTTTTCCGGGGATGGGGGCGAGGATGTTGATTTTTTCAGCTTTGAGGGCGCGGGCGAGGTTTTTGTCAAGGTTGGCGATGCGTTCGACGCGGATGCCCGGTGCGGGTTTGACTTCGAAGACGGTGATGGTGGCGCCGCGGGTGATTTGGCCGGGTTCGACGTCGATTTTGAAGTGGCGGAGGGTTTCGACGATGAGTTGTTGGGCTTGGCGGAGTTCGTCTTCGGCGGTGGGGTGGGCG
>JBDNCR010000175.1:0-4870 GCA_046719555.1 Verrucomicrobiia bacterium
ATCTTGGAGGGCCATGTCGGGCGCATGTCCCCATGCGCCGGGATGGAAGGGTTCGGTTTGTCGTTGGGGGTAGGGTTGTCGGATGGGGAGATGTCGGATGAGGACATCCGACCTACAGGGGTTGATGCATCTTGGAGGGCCATGTAGGGCGCATGTCCTCATGCGCCAGGGTGGAAGGGGTGTCGGATGAGGAGATCCGACTCACAGGAAAGGGCCCCGTCCCCGATGCCCCCCTCAAAACGAAAATCGCAAGAGCGGAACGCCGCCCCCGACCGTTTCGTAATTGTTCCACTCATCCAGACTCACCCCAGCCGGACGACCCACATCCTCGGGGCGCGGGGCTCCAATGCCATTGAAGATTGTTTGGACCTGAGGCTGCCGCTTGACCGCCTGCAAGACCTCTTCTCGGGACAGCCGACTGTCTCCGTTGGTGTCGATCTCACTGAACGGAATGGAGATGAGCTTGCGGGTGGCCTCCCCAGATTGCTGTTGCTCCGCAATCTTTTGGGCTGCGGCTTGGGCTTCCTCTTGCGATAGGAAGCCATCCCCATCGGTGTCGTAAGCCTTGAACTTTTCCTCTTTGATGATTCGGGCGAATTCTTCATAGGACATGGTTCCGTCCTGATCTTTGTCCGCCTGATGGAAGGTTGAGGTCCCGGTTTTGGCTTCCGTCGGCTTGGCCTGTCCCGGCACGGTGAACGGCTGCGGCACCGACTGGATAACTTGTCCTGTGGGGGTTTCTGACTCGATCGCCGTGGCGATTCCATCGGCAGCCTGCTCGACTTGGTTGTCGGTCATCTGGCCTAGAACAAGCGCGGCGGAAACGGTCAGGGAAATCCAATTCATCCGGTCAGGGTGACAGAACGGGCCGGGTCTGACAACTGTCCCGCGAAGGCCACCAGCGTCAGGCTCCCCAGTAATGTCCGGCGGTCAGGGGGATTCCTGCCGCTTCCAACGCGGCCTGCGGAGCATCGGTCAGCAGGCGGAACTTTTCCCTCCAACCACATAACAAGCTAGGCCCTTGCTGCCCCAACTTGCTGGCGTCGGCGCACACCACGACCCGGCGAGAGCGGGCCATCACTGCTTTTTGAATCGCAACGACATCTGCGGTGGTGTTCCAGAGCCCCTCGGCATCGAAGCCCTGCACGCTCAAGATGGCCCGGTCAAAGTTCCAATGAGGCACTTCCCGAAGTGCGCCCTCGCCCAGCAAAACCGATTGACGCGGCAACAACTGGCCGCCGAGCAGGTGGACGCGGACCGTTTCCAGCGGGGCCAGAAGGTCCGCCACCGGCAGACTGGAAGTCACCACCGTCAGCGGCCCGATCGGATGTTCCCGAATTCTTTGGGCCACGGCATAGACGGTGGTTCCGGCATCAAAAAAGAGGAGTTCGCCCGGGGTTAGGCTTCGGTAAGCCGCTTCGGCCACCTTGGCCTTGCCGGCGGCATCCCGCTTTTGTCGTTGTTGGAAGGAAGGGAAACGGAGGTTGTAGTCGACCATGGCACCGCCATAGGTCCGCGTGACCTGTTTTTGTCCGGCCAGCGCCACCAGATCCCGCCGAGCCGTGGCCGGAGAGATGTGGAGCCGACGGCAGACTTCGGCCACCGGAAGATAGCCTTCTTGCTGCAACATCCAACCCAACTTACGCCGACGTGCTTCCACCAAATGAGCCGGCACCCGCATGGGAGGAGCTTGACCGACTTTGGCGGCTTTTTCAACACCCTCCCGGTCCCCGCGTTGACCGGAGACCAGGGCTCGTTACACTTCGAAGGGTTTTTTGCTGATGTTCCCACCTTCATGGACCGCACGCTTCTGGCTCTTGGATGTTTGATCTACCTCGCCGCTGCCGGCCGGGCTCTCTATGCTTTGGGTCAGCGACGTTTGGAAGGCGGCTGGATCGGACCCGGACTGATCGGGCTGGCCTTCGCGCTTCAAACGGGCGGTCTGTTTCTACGTTCGGTCCAGTCTGGCATCTGTCCGGTAACCAACGTTTTTGAGATTCTGAACTTTATTTCTTGGTCGGTGGCCTTGAATTACTTGGTGCTTGGCACCCTGTTCCGGGTTTCCCTGTTGGGGGCGCTGACAGCACCGTTGGCCGGTGGCTTGGCATTGATCGCCCTGCTCTTCCCAGAGTTGGAGCGACCGCGCCCGATCCCGCCGATGACGTTTGAGCTGGAGATGCACATTGGGCTGAGCCTGATTGCTTATGGAACCCTGGGCCTGGCCGCCGCCGCCGGTATTGTCTTCCTCATCACCAATCGGATGCTCAAAACCCGGACCGGGCCTGAGCGGCTCCAGCCGGTGCCCCCGGTGGGTGCCCTGGACCGGGTCTGTTGGCGGGTGGCCTTGCTCGGCTGGCTTTTGCTTAGCGCGGGGCTGATGTTCGGATTTTTGGTCCCGGAACCGGCCGTCGTTGACCGTCTTAAGTTATACTGGGGGATGTTCATTTGGGGAGCCTACGGCTTCGTTCTTGCAGGGCGTTGGTTGGCGAAGATGGGTCCAACCCGGTTTGCCTGGTCGGCGATCGGCATGTTTGCCTTCCTGCTGATCACCTTTTGGGGCGTGCATCACTTCGGCCGGGTGTATGCGCTGGAGCTGCCATGAATCTGTATTGCCTCGGTCTCAGTCATCAGAGCGCGTCGGTTGAAGAGCGGGAGCGAGTGGCTCTCGACCCCACAACCCGTGCCCAGGTAACGGCCCATCTCCGGAAAGCCTTGCCGGGAGCGGAGACGGCCGTCCTTTCGACGTGCAACCGGGTCGAGTTTCTCATCGCTGCCGATGCCGGACTGCATGTGGTTCGGGCGGCAGTGGCCGATGCCTTGCGCGCGGGTCAAAAGCCGGTCGACTGTTGGGAACGCCATGAGTTCGTGCATGTCAACGGGGCGGCGGTCCACCACACCTTCGCCGTGGCCGCCGGACTTCAGTCGATGGTGGTGGGGGAAACCGAGATTTTCGGTCAGGTGAAGGCGGCCTACGAGGAGGCGAAGACGTCAGGTAGCTGTGGCCGGGTCTTGCATCGCCTGTTTCAGATGGCGTTTGCCGCCGCCAAGGAGGCCCGAACCCACTCGGCGATCACGCGGGGGAGCGTCTCGGTGGGTTCAGTTGCCGTGGAGTTGGCGGAACGCATTTTCGGTGAGCTCACGGAGACGGCAGTGATGATCCTGGGTGCTGGGGAAACCTCGGAGCGGGTTTTGCGGACCTTGGTCAGCCGCTCGGTCAAGAGTGTGTTGGTCTCTAACCGGAGCCACGGCCGAGCGGTTGAACTTGCCGCCACCGTGGGAGGGGAGGCGCATCGGTGGGAAGATTGGAACCGGCTTCTTCCAGAGGTCGATATTATCATTTCGAGCACCGCAGCTCCGCACCACGTTCTCGGCCGGGCGGATGTGGAGCCGTGTATGGAACGGCGGGATTTTCGTCCGCTCTTCCTGATTGATCTGGCGGTGCCGCGGGACATCGATCCAGCGGTGGCTCTGGTGGAAGCGGTCTATCTTTACGATATTGATGACTTGCAGAGCATTGCTCAGACCAACCTGCGCGAGCGGGAACGAGAGGTTGGACGCTGCCGCTCGTTGCTACAAAAGCATGAGATCGCTTTTGCCGGTTGGTTTGACCGGACCTTCAGCCCCGTCGGCGGCGGATGGTCTCTGCCCACCACGGGAGATCGGTCGGTGGAGCCCTGGCGCGACGGGGAGGCGACTCCGTGAGGCGGATCTTGCGCCTGGCGACCCGTGCCAGTCCCCTGGCTTTGGCTCAGGCCCGTGCGGTCGCCGCCCAGATTGAAGCGGTTCAACCGGAGGTGGGCTGCGAGCTTGTTCTGGTCCGGACCACCGGGGATCGGATGCAAGCGGCGGCCCCAGAGGCACCGGCCCCCGGCAAAGGGTTGTTTACCAAAGAGATCGAAGAGGCCCTGCGAGATGGCCGGGCCGATGCGGCCGTGCATAGCCTCAAAGACCTTCCGGTGGAGGATGCGGAAGGGCTGGAAATTGCGGCGGTTCCCGAACGGGAAGATCCTGCCGATGTCCTCATTCTCCAGCCCGAGTTTGCTTCCCTGATCTTTCCCGAGGGGGCGGAGATTCTCACCGGCAGTCCCCGTCGCCGGGTTCAGTGGCGTGCACTCTACCCGCAGGTGGTGCCAGTGGCCGTTCGCGGAAATATCGATACCCGCCTACGCAAACTACGGCAAAGTCAGGCGATCGGTCTAATTTTGGCCGCGGCTGGCTTGCGTCGGCTCGGTCTTGACCTGGGCGACTGCGTGCTCCGGCCGTTGACGGCCGGAGAGATGGTGCCCGCTCCGGGTCAGGGTGCTTTGGCCTTGCAATGCCGTCGGGACGATGCCGAGACGAGCCGCCTTTTGGCACCGCTTAACCATGCTCCCACCCGGGCCTGTGTCTCGGCCGAACGCGCTTTTTTGGCGGCCATGGGTGGCGGGTGCCTGGCTCCAGCGGGAGCCTTGGCGTTGCCAATCCAGCCTGGGGATTTACGGTTGCAGGTGGCCTGGGCTCCGGACGAAAACGCCCCGGTGCTCCGGGCGGCGGTGACCGGACCGGAAACCGATCCGGAATCCCTGGGGCGCGCCGCGGCCGCATCCATCCAAACCGGAGGCGATCGATGAGGCCCGGGTCCGTGGCCCTGGTCGGCACTGGTCCGGGCCATCCTGGCCTGGTCACGCTGCGGGCCCTGGAGCTAACCCGGCGGGCTGACGTGGTGGTCTATGATTACCTGGGAGCGGCGGAGCTGGTGAACGCGGCTCCGGAGGGTGCGGAGAAGGTTTATGTGGGGAAAACCGCATCCCGCCACACCTTAACCCAGGAGGCGATCAATGAGCTGCTGGTCCGTCTGGCCCGGGAGGGGAAGCGGGTCGTGCGATTAAAG
>JBDNCR010000176.1:0-4870 GCA_046719555.1 Verrucomicrobiia bacterium
GGGGCCGTTTGGATTTTGTGAATGATCCTCCGGGAGCGGACCCAGGGGTAAGGGAAAAGGCTCTCCGGCTCGGGAACAAAACGGGAAAGAGTTAAGGATCTCGAGGACAAAGCAGCCAAAGAGGAGAGAGCTTTGTTTCTGGGAACGCTTCTTGCATGCTTGATGGGGTGGATCCCAAGCGAGTGGTTGAAATCTATTTAGTGCCGGAGAAGTTAATTGGTGACACCTGTGAAGTGTGCGTGAGGGCCTTAGCAAAGGCTGTTCAAACAGTGTTCCCAAGGGGACTACCGCAAAATCCGCGCAGGATCTGGACTCGACGAGCGAGCGAGCTTCTTTTGGAAAATAAACTTCCTCTCCCGCCTCAATTTCCGACGGCCGTTCAAGTAAAAGAGCTCACCCGCCTTTTGGGTTCAAAAGATTTTTGCATTGAGGTGGTGGCGAGGCAGTTTCCCCGAGCCTTAGAGCAGGTCGTGGAGTGGTTGAAGTCCCATGCGGTGATTGAGGTTCGGAAAATCGTGTTGCGACCTAGTGGAAGTCGGCAGGTCGTGGAGTTGATAACGGACGTGGCGGTGATGAATCGCTCAGTGGAACAAGGGTGCAGGGTCTCGGTTTTTCAAAAGGGCAAGCCGCATGCCCACAGTCCTGGGGAGAAGAAGCTTTTCCAAAGGTTGGAGGCAGACCCGGAGTTGGCGGGACTTTTTAAACCCAACGCGGAGGTGCTGACGCGACATGGACGACGCTTTTGTGTCGATTTCTTGCAGGCGAAGCTGCGGTTCGTGGTCGAGGTTGACGGCTACACCTATCACCATAGCCGAACCGCCTTTTTTTCTGATCGACACCGTGACTATGAATTATTGGTCAGCGGTTTCACGACGCTCCGTTTAGACCATGATGAAATCCTTCGTGACATTGAGAGTGCTTTGGAAAAAGTCCGGGACGTTTTTCACTTTCTCCGAGGTTCGATTGGTTGAAGCAAACTCATGAAGACTACCCCCAAACAAAACTTGATGCTTCTCCGGCTCGCCGTGCTTGGGCCAGAAAAAGCCAGTCTGCTGACTCCTGCCGCGGAGAGGAACCGGCTGGCCCAAAACGGTTGGATCGAGGGAACGCGACGCCACCGGGCGACTTACTATGACTTGACGGATCAGGGGTGGGAGTGGATCAATGATCTTGAGTCCATTCAGTTGCCAAGCACGAAAGCCGCCGTGCCTCTTTTGGAGGCGTTGTTTAGGCTCGTGCAGCGACGGTTTCATGCCCAGGGGGAGACCTTAGCGGAGCTCCATCTGCCTGTGAAGGGATCTTGGGACGGAGAGCGCGCCGATCCGGTTCCATTAGCGCAAAGAATTCGGGAAGCTTATCAAAGTCTGGCCCAAAACGCTCCGGGCAGTGAGGTCAAATTGAGTCACCTCAAGGCGAAATTAGCTGAGACCGACTCGGAAACCCTCGATCTTTGTTTGCTGGGCCTGGTGATGGCTGGGCGGGCCGAGTTGCGTCAGATCGACGAACCTCTCGCTCTGAGCCCGGAGGATCGGGTTGCCGCGATTCACTTTGGGGGATGTGCCCGCCACCTTTTCCGGAGTCTGTCATGAGCTTAGAACTTTTGCGTCGATGTGACTTTGATTGGGTGACCCGTTTGGAAGATATTTGGAGGCCGTGGCCATCGCCCGAGCATTTGGTGCATCCGACGGCTTTGGAGGCCTTGCTCAGGGACATTGAGGAGTTACGCGCGGATCGGTCTTCTCCCCTCGGACGAGTCGTTGCGGGATCGGCGGGGGCCGGGAAAACCCATCTCCTTCGTCACTTGCGTCGAGAGGTCCAGAAGGAACGGAACGGTTTTTTCTTTTTAATCGATTGCACGGACGTCCGGGATTTCTGGAGCACCTTGATGTTGGGCCTGACCGTCGGCCTCCAGCAGGAGAGGTATTCGTCTTGGAGTCAAGTTGGCCTTCTTCGCTATTGGTTGACTCGACCGCTCTTTGCCTCAGACGAAGAGTGTGCCCAATCCGTCATGGCGGGAGATGGTGAGAAACGGATTCAAGAACTTTTTAATCGAGCCCAGCAGCTGCCCGGTTTCCCGCGTGAACCGGGAATTGCCTCGGGAAAGATCCTCTTGGCCCTTTTCTATCTCGCGAGCAACAATCCCTATCTGCAAGAACAGGCCTGCTTGTGGCTTCAGGGGGTGCCGTTGGATCAAGAGCAGGCGCGGGATTTGGGACTTCCCTCGCAACCGATGGAGCCGGTGGTTATTTTGAAGATGGTGACATCGGCCTGTGCGCTGTTCGGGCCGGTGGTGATTGCCTTCGACCAGCTCGACGCGTTGGTGGCTCAGAAAAAACTTTATGAACGCCAGCCGGGCGAGGCGCAGACAGAGGCTCACATCCGCGCTGAGGAGATTCTTCGTGGGTTAGGAGCTGGCTTGATGGCCATTCCTGATCAAGCGAGGCGAACCCTCGTGGTGCTGTCCTGCTTGAAAGACACTTGGGCGGTTTTGATGCGGTATATGGGTGCCCCCGCCGTGGCTCGATTCCAGAATCAGGTCATTGAGCTATCTTTGGCTCCGGAGCCCGCCCGGGTGCGGCGGGTCTTGGCTCCACGGATTGAAGAGGCGGCCCAACAACTGGGGGCCGAGCCAGAGCCGTTGCAGCAAAGGTTTGAAGGAGCCTTTGCCGACCGGTGTGCGGCTTTGACGCCTAGGGAAATTTTACAGGCAGCCGATGAGTTCCGTCGGTCGTGCCTGAAGGCTGGGAAATTTTTGACTGATTCAGATTTGCGCCCTGGCCAGCAAGATCCTGCCAGTAAAGAGGAGACCAAACCGGAGGGGCTGAGCGCGGATTTTGAAAAACGGTGTCGCTCGGTGGACCTCACGGCGCTGATGAATGAGGACAGTGAGGATGCATGGGGCCGGAAATTGCTGAAAGTGTTGGCGTTACTCCGCTACGAGTTGGCGGTGCCGACTAAGGTCGACTTCGCTGTGGACGACAGTTTTGTTGGAGGCAGGTCTTATCCCACCCTCCACGGGCGGTTGAGGCTTATCTTCCGAGAAGAAGGGGACCGAGAATTTCATTTAGGTTTTCGAGTCTTGGAGCGGACTCATCCTACGGCTTTCATGGCGCGGCTCAATGCGTCGATGATTGAGTCCGGCATTGATCGAGCTTTACCTTACCGTGCACTGTTCATTTTTCGAAATAGTCATCTTAAGTTTACCGGTCCAAAGACGCAGCAGACGATCAAGACCTTCCAAGAACGACAAGGTCAGTTCCTTCGGCTTCCCGAGGAGACGCGCCGCAAAGTCGTTGCCTTGGAAGAGTTGCACGCTCAGCGGCCCCCGGGTTGGGAAAACTGGCTGGCGACGGCGCGTCCATTGTCAACGGCTGAGGGCATTAACCACTTAGTAGGTAAACTTCTTGACGCCCTTGGCTATCAAGATCCAAATCGGCCGGTTAAGCTAGAAGCGGAACCATCCGATCGCCAAGGCTCAACGAGCTTATCCACGACGAGGGGCAACGAAAGTCAGGTCGCTGCGATTGAACCTAAGAAGATCTTCCTTGGCTATCGTGAGGGTCGGCCGACGTTTGCTGGACCCGTGCAGATGGAGATTCAGCAACTTAGCCAACATGTGCTGATTCGCGCAGGATCCGGGGGAGGAAAGACGGTTTTGATCAAGCGGTTAGTCGAAGAGGCCGCTTTGAGCGGGGTTTCCAGCGTGGTGCTGGATCCTGGCAATGACCTCGCACAAATGGTTCTTGATTGGGAGACGCCCCCGGACGGATGGGCGCCTCAGGATTCGGATCGGTTGGAGTTGTTCCGCCGTCAGGTGGAGGTGGTGATCTACACCCCAGGGCGATCGGACGGACGCCCTCTGCAATTTCCGTTCTTGCCTGATCTATCGGCACTCGCCTCTCAAGAAGATGATTTTAACGCTGCGGTGGACGTCACCAAGGAACGATTAGCGGCGCGAATTGCTCCAGGGCGCAGTGCGGTCAACGATCTCAAAAGAGGGATTTTGGCTGAAGCCTTGCGCACCATGGCTCACCAGAAACGACCTCCGACGTTGGATGCTTTAGCCACTCTGCTCGAAAGCGACCAAGATGCCATCAACATCCAAGTGCCCAATGGCAATAAGTTGATGTCGTCGCTGGCTGGATCGATTCGGTCTCTGTTGGCTCAGAATCCAGGGATTGACCGGACCGAACATCATGCCACCTGGGAAGAGCTCTTCGGTCAGCGCTCGGATCGAACTCGAATCTCAGTGATTAATCTGGTGGGCTTATCCTCCTTACAGGCGCAGCAGGATTTCGTCGCAACGTTGGCAGAATCCTTGTTTTTCTGGATGCGGATTCATCCGTCTGAAGGGCCCTCTGGAATCTCGGGTTTGCTGGTGTTGGATGAAGCCAAAGATTTCCTGCCCCGCCAATCGTCTCCTGCGAGTCGCGCTCCTTTGATGCGATTGACCGCTCAAGCCCGGAAATACGGGGTGGGCTTGATGTTTGCCACTCAGAATCCTAAAGACTTTGATTACAACGCAACTGCTCAGTTCTCCACTCAATATTTTGGCCGGGCAAACGCACCGCAGGTCATCGAAGTTATTAAAAAACTTCTGGAAGAGAAGGGAAACTCCATGGCCCAGCCAGGCCGACTCGAGCGAGGACAGTTTTACCTCTGCTCACAAAACGCGATTCGCCAACCGCTTAAAGTGTTTGTGCCGTTGTGTTTGACCGCACACCCTGACCAGCAACCCTTAACTTTGGAACAGATTGTCAATTTAGCGCGAAGAGATTGAGGCGAAAAGAGTTCAGAGCGGAGTGGTCGTCCGTATTGGGGAAGGATTAGTCCACGCCCTCAAAAACCGGGCCATCGGTAGTGAAGGGAA
>JBDNCR010000177.1:0-4864 GCA_046719555.1 Verrucomicrobiia bacterium
GATTGCGGCCGGTTTGGAGACTGCAATTGGGGACTTTGTCGTGGTGATGGATGCGGCGACCGACCCGCCGACGGAGATCGGGCATCTTGTCGAGCGGTGTCGCCGGGGCAGTGGGGTTCTCTGCGGATTATCCTCGGAGCCCGCTGCACAGTCATGGCTTGCGTCCGTGGCGGGGCGAGTTTTTCACGCTTACTGCCGTCGGTTTTTAGACATTGATTATCGGGAGAACACGACTGATTTCCGGGTCCTTAGCCGTCAGGCCGTGAACGCGGTTACGCGCATACGTGATCGGAGACGCTATCTGCGTGTTTTTACCGCGACTTTGGGCTATGGGCAGGAATGGTTCACGTACACCCCCCGCCGTCGGCTTCGCGCGGAGGGATTTTGGAAGCGAGCGGAGCACGGTCTGGAAATCGTCATCTCCCATTCCCGCCACCCACTCCGTTTGGTCAGTCGTCTTGGGTTGTTGATGAGTGGGCTCAACGTGCTTTATGCCGGTTACATTCTCATTGTTTATTTCATGAAGCCGGACGTGGCGGAAGGGTGGACCACCATGTCGATGCAAATGACGGGCATGTTCTTCTTTCTCTTTCTGATCTTGGCGGTTCTTTGTGAATACGTGGGACGAATTTTGGAAGAGAGTCAGGATCGCCCGCTTTATCTTGTGGCGGCCGAGGAGACCAGTTCGGTGTTGCTGGAGCATTCGATTGAAAAGAATATTCTCAATGAACCGGGTGCGTCAGTTGGAGGAGCCTAGGCCGGTGAAGCCTTTCGGGGGCACGGACGCCTCTTTGGCATGAAGCACCCTTCGGAAATGGACCGTCTCTGGCAAGTGCCGTCCTTTCGGGTTGATTGGGAGCGCCCTCGGATGGCTCGGTATGCCATTTGCGTCTTTGTGATCAATGAGGGTGAGAGGGTTCGGGCTCAACTCAATCGGATGAAGTCGATCTGTGCCGGCCTGGTTGACGTCGTGGTTGCGGACGGGGGGAGCACCGATGGGTCGCTGGACTCAGCCTTTTTGGAAGGGGCGGGTGTTACTGCTTTATTGGTCAAGACGGGGCCGGGTCGTTTGAGTGCACAGATGCGAATGGGTCTGGCTTGGTGTCTGAGTCGTGGGTATGAAGGTTGCCTGACCATTGATGGCAACGGGAAGGACGGCCTTGAGGCCATACCCCGGTTGGTCCAGCTTTTGGAAGAAGGATGGGATCATGTCCAGGGGTCGCGCTACCTGGCGGGGGGGCATCATGAGAATACGCCATGGCTACGGCACTGGGGCGTGCAGCTGGTGCATGCGCCGTTGATCAGTCTGGCTGCCCGGTTCCGCTACACCGACACGACCAACGGCTTTCGCGCCTACAGCCGACGGTTGCTCGAGGATCCCCGAGTGCAGCCGTTTCGGGATTGTTTTATGGGGTATGAACTTCATTACTACCTGGCGATCCGGGCAGCCCGGTTGGGCTTTCGATGCTGTGAAACGCCGGTCAGCCGGGTATACCCAGCTCATGGAAAAACTCCGACGAAGATCAGTCCGCTGCGGGGGAATTTGTTGGTTTTGAAAACACTATTGTTGACGTGTCTGGGCGGCTATGATCCTCCGAGTGGCTGTCCTGAAAGATGAGAGAGAAAGTAATTAATTTCTGTTAACTCCAGATGACTTGGCGAACGTGTCGGAAACCCTTTCCATAAGGATATCCACAAGGGATAAAGCCCGGTTAAAAGCGCTGGCTTCCCGGCGTGGACTCAAGCTTTCCACTCTCATGAAAATGGGGTTGGAGGCAGTCATCAAAGAAGTTCCGAACGGTGAAAAACCTTCCCGCTATCCATTGACTTCGCGATCCTTTGAAGAACCCGGTCACCTAGGGTCCAGCGGCGTCGGGGATCTTTCCTCCAATAAAAAGCACTTAAAGTCGTTTAGTAGGAGAAAATTCACCCATCAGGCGGTTAGGGCGGAAACGGTCGACTTGCCGGAGGAGGTTCCTTTCTCGGCAAAAATCTTGGCTATCGGGCACAAGGAGGGCTTGATCCTTTGCGACTTCAACTTTCGGTAGCAAGCCACCGATGTTTGGAACCTTTTGGATACGTATGCGGATACGCCGATAGACTTTGCTAACGCCTGCCTGGTACGCATGACCGAACTGATGACCGAATCCCTCGTCTGGCCGACAGACTCGAACTTCACTGTTTACCGCTGTCATCGAGGAAGCCCCATTCCGCTTTGGGCGCCGTGGATAAAAAAATAACCATCTCCACGGTGAAAGGTAACGCAAGTCCGAGGGCATTGATTTTGCTTCGTCTTTGGCCAATGATTCAGGCGGGGTCATTGGCCCGGTTGCTGGTTTGTTTCTCCAAGCTGCCGGTGATCTGCGTTGATCCTGCGGTGGGCACGACTCCGACGAAGATTAAGGGTTGGCCAGGCAATCTTCTGGTTTTGGAGACGGTAATATGGTGTGTTGGAGGTGCCGATGATCCGAAGGGTTGAAATTGCCTGCAGGCTGGTGCTGCGATTGGCAGAGAAATTGCCTGGAACGGGAACCATCTTGGTTGCCGCGCTAATTCTGCGAGCGGCGTTTGTGGCCCTTTTTGTTGGGTTGGGCAATTTTGCCAATTATGCGCCGGTTTCTGGAGACTCTTATCAGGTGGCGGGGGTTGATGGTTATCTTCAGATCGCGCGAACGCTGTGGACTTCTGGAGAGTATGCCTTTGAACCGGGGGGATTTCCCGTAGCCTTTCGTCCTCCAGTGCAAACCGTCCTCATGTTGGTTTTTGGGGCGTGGTGGGCGGAGGGATGGCATTGGATCTGGCTGAGCTGGTCGGTGTTCGCTTCGACGGCGGTGGTATGGCTGACCGGAAAGTTGGTGAGCGCAATGGGCGGGACGGAGGCAGCCGGGAAGCTGGCGATGACGTTGGTGGCCCTGCATCCCTACCAGATTTTTTCGGCCAGGGTTCCCGGCTTGGTGGTCACGTTGACGCTGGCCATTGGATTGCTGGCGTTGTGCCTAGTCCGTTTTTTGCGCAATCGTCCGGGCTCGGCCTGGCAGCTGGGACTGGCCTGGGGCCTGGGGGCACTGACCCACGCCTCGCTGCTGCCCCTGCTTGCACCCATGGCAGTGGTGATGTTTTTTTGCCAGCAAGGAGCCTGGAGGCTGCGCGCCCGGCGGATCGTGGCCGTCTGCCTGCTGGCGGGCTGCTGCGTGCTGCCCTGGACGCTGAGAAACTACCAGAGCTTCGGGATGCGAATTCCTGTTTCGACCGGTGGCGGGCTTCAATATTGGCTGGGGGAATACAACTATTTTCGTGGATACGAGAATACCAGTCGTTCCTTTGAGGCGATCATCCGTGATTTTCAGGATCAACACCGCCTCCGGCTCGAGATTGTCCACGGTGGCATTATGGACCCCGAGCAGGATGTCATGCTGGTCCAAATGGGGATGCAGCAGATTAAGGACGAACCGATGGTGCTTCTTCGGCGGGCGATGTATGGGTCGGTTCTTTTTTGGACGACTAAGGACAAGGGGCTAAGAAAGACGGCGATAGTCGCGGTGATGAACCTTCCGCTGGTGATTCTTTTCTCCGTGCTCACGTTCCTAACAGCGGTGCAAAGGCGGTGGGAGGCGGAGTTTGCCGGCGCATGGTTTCTGTTGATGGGGATCTATGGGTTGTTTGCCTTGGTGCAGGCGATTGGGCCGTATTTTGTCGTGGTGACTCCTCTCGCGATCGCGCTGTCCAGCCGGATGGTGGTATTGATCGGTGACACCCTCAGTGGTTCTGGGGAAGGCCGGTGAAGCTGACGGCCAGTTTTGTTTTAGGGTCGGCCTGGCTGGTCGCGGTGGGCTGGGTGCTTTCAGCGGTCGGCGGGCTGAAGTTGGGGTTATATGCCCCGTTGATGCTCGTGGGTCTAGGTTTTGTCTGGGGTTGGAACCGGAGGGTCCGATGGCCTCAAACGCGCTTTCGGTGGAGGCGTTTCCGCCAATGGCCAGCCTGCGGGTTTGCCGGGGCGGCGCTGCTGGCGTTGGCCGGAGGGTTGCTGAATGACCCCGCTAATTTTGATGGTTTGAGTTACCGGGGTTCGAGGGTGCTTCATTGGATCAGTGAGGGGTCCTGGCATTGGATCCACACGCCCAATGAGCGGATGAACACCCGCGGGACCGTTTTCGAATGGCTCAGTGTGCCGTTTTACATGGGTTTGCGATCGGACCGGCTGCTCTTTTTAATCAACTGGTTTGGCTTTTTGCTTCTGCCGGGATTGATTTTTCGATTTTTGCGGGGGTGCGGCCTGGCTGGACGGGCGGCTTGGTGGTGGATGTGGATTCTGCCCCTCGGGCTCGGTTATGTCTTACAGGCCGGAAGCATCGGCAACGACGCCCTGGGCGCGGTGTATTTTCTGGCGGCTTTAGTGTTCCTCATGCCGGAGCGTGGGCAACGGCTGGGGCCGTCGGCGCTGGTTCTCTCGGTGCTGGCCATCGGACTGACGACTGGTCTGAAGGCCACCAACATGGTGTTCGGACTTCCTTGGTTGGTGTTGCTGCTTGGGCAGTGGCGCTCCGTGGCGAAGCATGCCTGCACCCTCCTTGCGGTGGCGCCTCTGGGCCTGCTGGTGTCGTTTGTGCCCACAGCAGTCCTCAACCATTACCACTGTGGGGATTGGACGGGCATGAAGGCAGAGAACGACGAGATTCGATTGAAGGATCCGATCGCGGGCTTGTTGGGAAACGGAGTGCTCCTGTTGGTGCAAAATGTGCAGCCTCCTGTGTTTCCGGGGGCTGGTGGAGCGTCCGGGATCCTCGATGCGGTCCTTCCTGAGCGGATTCGAGAGGCCTTTCCGCAGAGGGCATTTGGGTTTGCTGAAATGCAGATGGAGAGATCG
>JBDNCR010000178.1:0-4857 GCA_046719555.1 Verrucomicrobiia bacterium
GGTGATTCCGGCGGGGATGGCTTTCGGGACGGGCCAGCATGCGACGACGGCCATGTGTTTGCGGAGGCTGGCGGAGATGATTCGGCCGGGGTCGAAGGGGTCGATGTTGGATGTGGGGACAGGGTCCGGGGTGTTGGCGCTGGCGGCGGCGCGATGGGGTTGGCGGTCGGAGGGGATGGATTACGATCCGGAGGCGATCCGGGAGGCGAGGCGAAACGGGCGCCGCAATGGGTTGGGTGGGGAGGTTCGGTTTCGAGTGGCTGCGGTGGAGGAGTTTGAGCCGGAGGAACCGGTCGATTTGGTGGTGGCGAACTTGTTTGCGTCGATGCTGGAGCGGTCTTTGGCTCGGATGAGGGGTTGGGTGAAAGGGGGTGGGGGGATGATTTTATCGGGGATTCTTGTGGATCAGGAGGAGGGGGTGCGACGGGCTGCCGAGGAGGTGGGAATTCGGATCAGGCGACGGTGGCGGTTGGGGAAGTGGGTTTGTTTGGCCGGGAGGTGCAGCTGAGGCGGGGGGAGAGAGGTGGGATGTTAAGGGGAGGCGAGGGGGAGGTTTGGATCGACGTCGAGGTGCCAGGGGGAGGGTGAGTTGGGTTGGAAGGTGAGGGCGGCGGCGGCGGCGATCATGACGGCGTTGTCGGTGGAGAGGCTGGGTGGAGCGACGAGGCAGGGGATGCCTTCGGTGTTGGCGCGATGGAGGAAGCGTGAGGCGAGGGTGCGGTTGGCGCTGACGCCTCCACTGACGGTGATGAGGGTGGCGTTATGGGCGCGGGCGGCGGCGAAGGTTTTGTCGAGAAGGACGGAGATGACGGCTTCTTGAAAGCTGGCGCAGAGGTCGTTGATGGTGGTGTCGTCAAGGGGAGGGGGAAGGGAGGCGATGCAGGTGCGAACGGCGGTTTTGAGTCCGCTGAAACTGAAGTCGAAGTCGCCGGAGCGGGCCAGTCCGCGTGGGAAGGGGAATCGGTCAGGCTTGCCGAGGGCGGCACGTTTTTCGATTGCGGGGCCTCCCGGATAGCCAAGGCCGAGGAGTTTGGCGACTTTGTCGAAGGCTTCTCCAGCGGCATCGTCGCGGGTGGCGCCGAGTCGAGTGATGGTTCCGGGCTGGTCGATGCGTGCCAGGAGGGTGTGGCCTCCGCTGATGATGAGGCCAAGGTGAGGGTAGGTGGGGGCATGGCCTGCGGTGAGGAATGGGGAGGCGAGGTGGCCCTGGAGGTGGTTGACGCCGATCCAAGGTTTGCCGGCGGCCAGGGCCAGGCCCTTGGCATAGTTGAGTCCAATGAGGAGGGAGGAGGCCAGGCCAGGGCCGGAGGTGGCGGCGATGAGGTCGAGGTCGGCGGGGCTGAGGTGGGCTTGGGCGAGTAGATCGCGAACCATGGGGTCGAGGACGATGAGATGGCGACGGGCGGCGAGTTCGGGAACGACGCCACCGTAGGGGCGGTGTTCAGGAATCTGAGAGGCCAGGGTGGCGCGGAGGACGGAGAGGCCGGATGGGGAGGCGTGGAGGAGGGCAGCGCCGGTTTCGTCACAAGAGGATTCGATACCGAGGATGATGCCGCGGAACGGGGAGGCCATGAAGGTGGCGCTTGAGGGTCAGGCGGAGGTGGGACGGTTGGCGCGATGGGAATCGTTGGCCAGAGAGGGGGAGCGCTCGGGAGGCGAGGGGTCGGTGACGGGGTTATCGAAGGAGAAGACGCAGCGGTAGAGGCCGGAGACTCGTTCTTCGTTTCGTTTTACCGGGCAGCGGGCGACCCGTTCGAAGAGCTGTTGTTCAAGTTCTCGAATGATGGGGTAGTGATCGAGGCAGAGCAGGATGGGAGAGTTGTATTCGACGATTTGGTGACGTTTGCGTTCGGGGTCAAAGACAAGTTCGGCCATGTAGCCTTTTTCGTTGCGGATGTGGGCCAGGTGTTGGAGGCGTTCGGCAAGGGGTCGGTCGTTGATTTCTTTTAGGATGGTTTCGGTTTCATGTTGGTAAATATTGAAAAGGATTTTCTCGGGGGCTGCGGGCCCGTAGACGGAGCGGATGGAGTCGAGGATGTCGGTGGTGAAGTTGCTATATTCGGTGGGGAAGAATTCTTGGGCGAGAGGGGTGAGGCGATAGGCCTTTTCCGGGCGCCCCATGCCTTTGGGGCGACGCCAGGTGTCGAGGTAGCCTTCTTTCTCGAGGGCGACGCAGTGTTGTTTGACCCCCATGTAGGAGAGGCCGATGCGGTCGCAGAGTTCCGAGACTGAAAGACCTTGGGACCGCTTGATTTCGGTCAGGATCATCAGTTTCGGATTTTTGGTGATTTTGCGGACTACGCGGCCCTTCATAGGTGAGAGATCATCCTGCCTTCTTCGGACTTGAAGGTAAAAAGTGAGGAGGTGCGAAGCAAGACTTTTCACGGCAAACATGTGTAAACCCATGCCCATGAGCCGTTTTAGGTGGAGTTGGGGGTGGGGCGGAGGGGGAAAAGGTGGGGCGGCTGAGGAGAGAAATGAAGGTGGCGCTTGAATCTGGGGGGTTGGCCGTTAGCATCGACGTTCCTTTATGTCGCAATCGCTTCATGTTTTGGTGTTGGATGGTGTTTCGCCGAAGGGGGTTGAAAAGCTTTCAGCTGTTCCGGGGCTGCGGGTCACGGTATCGAAGAGTTTATCGGAAGGGGAGCTGGTGGCCGCGCTGTCGGGGGTGGATGCGTTGGTGGTGCGGAGTCAGACGAAGGTGACGCGGAAGGCGATGGAGGCGGCGGACCGGTTGAAGGTGGTGGGTCGTGCGGGGGTGGGGGTGGACAATGTGGATCTGGGTGCGGCGAGTGAGTTGGGGATTGTGGTGATGAACACGCCCGGGGGGAACACGATTTCGACGGCCGAACATGCGTTTTCGCTTTTGCTTTCGGTGGCGCGGAATATTCCGCAGGCGGATGCTTCGGTGAAGGCGGGGCAGTGGGATCGGAAGACGTTTCAGGGGGTGGAGATTCATGGGAAGACGTTGGGGGTGGTGGGGATGGGGCGGATTGGGACGGAGGTGTCGCGGCGGGCGATGGCGTTTGGGATGAGGGTGCTGGCGTATGATCCTTATTTGGCGGCGTCGCGAGCGCGGAGTTTGCAGGTGGAGCTATTTGAGGATTTTGAAGCGATGTTGCCGTTATGCGATTTCATCACGCTTCACATTCCGATGACGGAGGAGACTCGAGGGATGCTGAATGCGCGGACGTTGGGTTTGTGCAAGCCGACGGTGCGTTTGGTGAATTGTGCGCGTGGGGGATTGATTGATGAGGGGGATTTGGCGAGGGCGCTGGTGGAGGGGAGTGTGGCGGGGGCGGCGATTGATGTCTTTGAGACTGAGCCGTTGCCGGCGGAGCATCCGTTTCGGTCAGCACCGAACTTGGTGCTGACGCCGCATTTGGGAGCGTCGACGCATGAGGCGCAGGAGAGTGTGGGGATTGAGATTGCGGAGTCGATTGCGGATTATTTGAGGAGTGGGACGGTGCGTAACGCGATCAACGTTCCGAATGTGGATGCGAAGACGCTGGCGGTGTTGCGGCCTTACTTGGAGTTGGCGGAGCGTTTGGGGTCGGCGGCGGCTCAGTTTACGCCGACGCGGTGTGATGCGTTGCAGGTGATTTACACGGGGAAGATTGCGGACCACGACACGACGGCGGTGACGCGGGCGGCGTTGAAGGGGTTTTTGAAGGAGACCGGTTCCCAGGTGAACGAGGTCAATGCGCCGAAGTTTGCGGAGCGTCTGGGGTTGCAGGTTTCGGAGCAGAAGTTGACGGTGTTGGAACAGGAGTATCACGAGTTGGTGACGGTCCGGGCGGTGGATTCGTCGGGAACGCCGTGCGAGGTGAGCGGAACATTTTTTGGATCGACGCCGCATTTGGTGCGGATTAACGGGCGCTCGGTCGAGGCGCGTCCGGAAGGGGTGTTGATGGTGTTCGAGAACAATGATCGTCCGGGGATGGTGGGAAAGATTGGGACGTTGCTCGGGAAGCATGAGGTCAATATTGCGAGCATGTCGCTGAGCCGTTCGGAACCGGGTTCGCGGGCGTTGAGTGTGTTGAATTTGGATTCGATGCCGCCCCCGGCGTGTGTGGAGGCGTTGCGGGCGGACCCTGATATTAGCCATCTCCGATTTGCGGCGTTGTGAGGAGGCCGTGGAGGTCGGGGCGTGGCTGGGGAGAGGGCTGCGTGGAGTGGGGGGTTAGGGTTTGAAGGTGGTGGGAGGCGGGGTTTGGGGAGGAGGGAGGGGTGTGGGTTTGCAGAGGACATGCGGGGTGGAGGCGGCGCGGGCACATTTCCGACAGAAGAAGGCGGGGTGGCGAAGGAGCTCGGCGAGTTCGGTGGCGCGGTTTTTGATGTCGTGTTTGGACCAGTCGCAAAGGGTTTCGCTCATGGGAGGGATGGGGGTTTGGGGACGATGAAGGAGGTGGGGTTGACGGGAAGTGAGGATCGCGTTGAGGGTGGTTTGGGACAATTAGATTGACCGAGGGATGGCCTTCACTATTTTCGGCGGGACTTTACCTGGCATGGAAGCGCTTTTTTTCTGGTTGTTCGCCTTTGGGCTGGTGGGCTTCGCGCTGGGGGTAATCCTCTTCCGTAATCCGGTGACGTCGGCGATTTGTTTGGTGGCCACTTTTTTGTTTTTGGCGGCGTTGTTTGTGACGTTGGAGGCGTTCTTTGTCGCGATGGTGCAGATCATCGTGTACGCGGGGGCGGTGATGGTGTTGTTTTTGTTCATCATTATGTTGCTGGATATTCGGGAGGAGGCGCGTCGGCCGATTCCCTGGGTGCGGCTGGGGTTGGTGGGTTTGTTGGTGGCGGGGTTTGGGGGGTTGTTTTCGGCGGTGTTGTCGGCGCAGCCTCAGGGGCAGCGGA
>JBDNCR010000179.1:0-4831 GCA_046719555.1 Verrucomicrobiia bacterium
TTTTTCGGGGAAGTGGTAGGGGCCGTAGTTGTTGGAGCAGTTGGTGGTGAGAACGGGGAGGCCGTAGGTGTGGTGAAAGGAGCGGACGAGGTGGTCGCTGGCGGCTTTGGAGGCGGCGTAGGGTGAGTTGGGGGCGAAGGGGGTTTCTTCGGTAAAGGGGGGATCGTCGGGACGGAGGGTGCCGTAGACTTCGTCCGTGGAGATGTGGAGAAAGCGGAAGGTTGCGCGGCGTTGGGGGGGGAGTTGCTGCCAGTGGTGACGGGCGGCGTTGAGGAGGCGGAGGGTGCCGAGGACGTTGGTTTGGATGAAGGGTTCGGGGGAATCGATGGAGCGGTCGACGTGAGATTCGGCGGCGAAGTTGATGATGGCGTCGATGTGGTGTTCGGCAAGGAGTTGGGAGACGCGGGGTTCATCGGCGATGTCCCCGTGGATGAAGTGGTAGGCGGGGTGGGAGGCGAGGTCGGCGAGGTTGGCCGGGTTCCCGGCGTAGGTGAGTTTATCGAGGTTGAGAAGGCGGGCAGGGGGGTCGGTGGTGAGGAGGTGACGAATGAAGTTGCTGCCGATGAAGCCGCAGCCGCCGGTGACGAGGAGGTTCACGGGGAGGGGGTCCAGTTTTCGAGGGCGGCGGCGAGGGCGGTGCGGACGGGGGTGAGGTGAATACCGACGGAGGCGAGTTTGGAGGAGTCGAGGACGCAGTTGGAGCGTGGGGTGAGGGCCGCGTGTTCCATGAATTGGTGTTCGTTTTCGAAGAAGTGGAAGGTTTTGCCACGGGCGGTGAGTGTGGGGCCGAGGGGTGAGGCTTGGATGAGGTCGATGATTTCGCGGGTGGTGATGGAGCCGGGGTTGGTGATGTTGTAGATGCCGAAGGGGACCTGTTTGTCGATGCATTCCCAGCAGGCGCGGACAAATTCGTCGAGGTGCGAGATGGAGTTGCGGGCGTTGAGGAGACGTTCGTAGCGGAGGAGTTTGGAGAGGTAGTTGCGGGGGGAATCGAGGTGGGAGAAGGGGATGCGGAGGCGCCAGATGTAGATGGGGGGCGGGCCGCCGGGGGCGGTCCATTGGAGGTGGGATCCGAGGTGGGTTTCGCGGTAGCCGAGGGTTTCTTCGCCGAGGGCTTTGGTGCCGGAGTAGAAGGAGCAGTTGTTTTGGCGGAAGGAGAAGTTGGGAGGATCGAGTTCGGTGAAGCCGAGCCGGGTTCCGGTCTCGGGGGAGCTGTGGCCGGTGAGGCCTTTATCTCCGGTGAAGATGCAGCCTGAGGAGACGTGTCCCCAGGGGAGGTTGAGGTCGGCGCAGAGGGTGGCGAGGCGTCCGGGAAAGACGGCGTTGCCTTCGAGGCATTCGGCTTTGTGAAATTCACAGGCATCGACGTTGGGTTTGCCGGTGTAGCCAGCGGCGTTGATGAGGAAGGAGGCGCGGCATTGGGTGAGGGTGGAGCGGGCGAGGGTGGGATCGCGAAAGATGGGACTGGGAATGGTTGTGTGGGGGATGGAGCGGGATTGGAAGAAGCGGCAGAAGGCTTGCCCGACGTATCCGGTGGCTCCGGTGATGGCGATCATGGGAGGAGGGGGAGGGTAGGGGGCGGAGGAGGAAAGACCAAGTCTGATTTGTGGGGAGTTCGCGGGAATGTGACGATCGGGCTCTTGCGAGGTGGCAGGGAATTTGCGAACAGGTGAGGATGAATATTCGGAAGACCAAGATTATTGCGACGTTGGGACCAGCGACGGAGGGGGAGTCGGTGTTGGGAGGGTTGATGGATGCCGGGGTGAATGTGTTCCGGTTGAACATGTCCCACGCGGCTCATGATTGGGTGAGGGAGGTGTCGAGTCGGATTCGGAAGTTGGCGGGGATGAAGGGGCGGCATGTGGCGATTTTGATGGATACGCAGGGTCCAGCGATTCGAACGGGGGATTTACCGACGAAGTTGGATTTGAAGGCGGGGGATATTTTTACCTTCACGGTGCGGGGCCATAAGTCGGAGGAGGAGTATTCGGTGGATACGAATTACGATGATTTGGTGAATGACATCAAGGTGGGGGACCATGTGTTGGTGGACAACGGGGTGATTGAGATGTTGGTGAAGGAGAAGCGGGATAAGGAGTTGGTGTGTGAGGTGATGACGCCGGGGACGATGGGCAGTCGGCGGCACATTAATTTGCCTGGGGTGAAGGTGAATTTGCCGGCGTTGACGGAGAAGGATTTGGCGGATTTGGAGGTGGGCGCAGAGGTGGGAGTGGATATTGTGGCGTTGTCGTTTGTCCGTCAGGCGAATGATATTTCGCTGCTGCGCCAGGTTTTGGCGTCGAAAGGTCGGGAGGATGTTTTGGTGGTGGCCAAAATTGAGGATCAGAGTGCGGTGCGGAACATTAACGAGATCATTGATGCTTCGGATGCCATCATGGTGGCGCGTGGGGATTTGGGGATTGAGTGTCCGTATGAGGAGTTGCCGATTATTCAGCGGCGGATTGTGAAGAAGTGTGTGACGGCGGGCAAGCCGGTGATCGTGGCCACGCATATGTTGGAGAGTATGATTTCGAGTCCGTCGCCGACGCGGGCCGAGATCACGGATGTGGCCAATGCGGTGTTTGAGGAGGCCGATGCGATTATGCTTTCGGGGGAGACGACGGTGGGGAAGTATCCGCGGAAGTGTGTGGAGGTTTTGGATCGGGTGGCGAGGCGGATTGAGCGGAGCGGGACGATTGAATTTCACAAGTCGCTCCATTTGGTGAGGGAACGGGATAAGGTGGCGGCTTCGGCGGTGCATATGGCCAATCATCTGCCGGCGGATGGGATTTGTGTGTTTTCGCACCGGGGAATGATGCCGGCGATCTGTGCGGCGTTGCGGCCGCGGCATTGTCCGATTTTTGCGTTCACGCCTTATCCGCGGTTGGCGAATCGTTTGGCGCTCCGTTATGGGATTATTCCGGTTCGGATGGATTTGAAGGCTGACCCGGCGGAGACGATCATCGATGCGGAGAAGGTGTTGCTTGATCAGGGGTTGCTTGGTCCTGGGGCGCGGGTGGTGGTGGTGACGTTGACGGCGGTGGGGGATCGGTTGGCCGATACGGTGCAGCTGCGGGTTTTGGGAGGGGCAGGGGAGGGAGCGTTCACCGGCCCTTGAGGTCGATGAACCGAGCTTTGGGTTGGCCGGAGCCCCCGAGGGCGCGAAGGAGTCCTTTGGCTTGAAAGGATAGACCGGAGGGGAGGGGACGCCGGGGGGCATAGGCAACGGCAGAGATTTCGGGTGAGCCGGTGAAGTGGCGCGGTTTGCCACGGAGGATTTTCGCGGCGAAGATGAGGGCGACCGTACGGCGAACTTCTCGGTTGACGACGGCGACGAGGTCACCGGGTTGAACGGTGAGCCCGGTTTCTTCGAGAACTTCGCGGCGAAGGGCGGTGGCGATGGTTTCGCCCGGGCCGACTTTGCCTCCGGGAAGGGTCCAGAAACGGTTACCGGTGCGCTGCTTGACGAGGAGGATTTCGCCTTTGCGATTGGTGATGAGAGCGAAGGCAGCAATTTGACGCATGAAAAAAAAGTCCCGAGGATTGCCTAGCGTTTGTGACAGGAATGTGAAGTGAGAAGTTGCGGCTTGGGAAAAGGCGGCAGCTTCCCAGGCATGGTGTGGCCCCAAGAGGGGGCGAGTGGGAAGAGGAGGGCGACCGTTTGGGTGGTCGATGGGGGGATGGCTCAGTTGAGCAGACGATACCAGTTGTCGCGTTGTCGCGGATCGAAGCCGGCCTCGGTGATGAGGCGGCGAATTTCTTCGACGGTCAGCCGGAAGGAGGCTCCGGCCTGGCTGACGACGTTTTCTTCCATCATGAGGCTGCCGAAGTCATTGGCACCGAATTGGAGGGCGAGTTGACCGATTTTGGGGCCTTGGGTGACCCACGAGGCTTGGATGTTGTCGAAGTTGTCGAGGAAGATGCGGGCCAAGGCCTGCATGCGGAGGTATTCGCAGGGGCCGGCGGTTTCCGCTTTGAGGACGGTGCCTTCGGCTTGGAAGGTCCAACAAATGAAGGCGGTGAAGCCGCCGGTGCGGTCCTGGAGGTCGCGCAGGCGTTGGAGGTGTTGAATGCGGTCGTCGAGGGACTCGACGTGGCCGAACATCATGGTGGCGGAGCTGTTGAGGCCGAGGCTGTGGGCGATTTCCATGACCCGAAGCCATTGGTCGGCGTTGCATTTGAGGGGGGAGATGCGGCTGCGGATGGCGTCGACGAGGATTTCGCCCCCACCGCCAGGGATGGAGCCGAGGCCGGCTTCTTTGAAGCGGGCGATGACGTCTTCGAGGGGGAGATTGAAGACTTCGCTGAAGTGGTTGAATTCGGGAGGGGAGAATCCGTGGATGTTGATGGAGGGGTATTTGGTGCGGAGGTGGTGGAGGAGGTCGAGGTAGAAGTCGAGGTTGAGTTTGGGGTGGTGACCGCCCTGCATGAGGATTTGGGTGCCGCCGACGGCGAGAAGTTCATCGATTTTGGCGTCGATTTCGGCGTGGGAGAGGACGTAGTGGTCGGGATCGTTTTCGGTGCGGTAGAAGTTGCAGAACTTGCAGTAAACGTTGCAGACGTTGGTGTAGTTGATGTTGCGATCGATGATGTAGGTGACGATTTGATCGCCGAGGCCGTGATAGGCGGCACGTTTCTTTTGGGAGCGGCGGGCTTGGGCGAGTTCGCCGAGGTCGGGGAGGGGCGCGTAGTAGAGTTCCTTGAGTTCGTCGGGCGAGATGCGTTCTCCGGCGAGGACCTTGTCGCGGGCGACGGAAGAGAGGACGGGAGCGATCACGGGGGTAAGGTAGCGTGAAAATGGCTTGGGGGAAGGGGAAGTTGGCGGGAAACG
>JBDNCR010000018.1:0-11299 GCA_046719555.1 Verrucomicrobiia bacterium
GCACCCGCGCCTACGCCGATGCCGTCATCGCCAACTTCGGCAAAAAACCGAGCCGCCTGGAAGCCCGTGTCTCCACCCCACTCAAAATGCCCGCCTTCTCCAAATCTCCCGTGCGCATCCGGCCCAAAACCCGCCGCACCCTCGGCTGCGACATCTTTGTCGAAGCCGACACCGACTCGGAAACCTTGGGCAAGTTCCTGGAAACCAACGCCCACCTCGGCGGTCTCAAACTCAAAATGATCTCCAATCGCGGCACCCAAGTCTACCCGGCCAAGGGAGCCGAAACCGATTGCGTCGACCAGTGGCGCTGCCGCTTCCTGGCCACCGACGGTTCCCTGCCCGGCCCCGCCCGCCTCGCCGCCTTCCTCCAAGCCATCGAAGACGCCGGTTGGCGCTGGATGCACATCGAGAAACTTGAGGAATTCGATGGCAACCCCGGCTTCACCAAAGCCCAAGGCGAAGATTAACCCCTCCGGATCGGCCCGCCCCGCCGCCTCTCCCCAATTCCATCCCCACGGAGAAGCGGTGGGTGCGGAGCCCGATCACCAACCCGCCATGATCGCGTTCAACGTCGGACTTGGCCGAAGAGCCGCCTCCGCCTTCCGAACATCCGGCCGGTAATACCCGCCCAAATCGACCGGTCGCCCCTGCACCCCGTTCAATTCCGCCACAATCTTCGCCTCATCCCGCGCCATGGCCTCAGCCACAGGCGCAAACTTCCTCTTCAATTCGGAATCTTGATTCTGCGCGGCCAGCTCCTGAGCCCAGTAGAGAGCCAAGTAAAAATGGCTCCCACGATTGTCCAGTGTCCCGAGCTTGCGCCCGGGCGACCGATCGTTTTCCAGAAAACGGCTCGTCGCCGCATCCAAGGTATCAGCAAGAACCTGTGCCGACGGATGATTCCAAACTCGGGCCAAATGTTCCAACGACGCCGCCAACGCAAAAAACTCCCCCAAACTGTCCCACCGCAAATAATTCTCCTGCACAAACTGCTCCACATGTTTCGGAGCTGACCCTCCCGCACCCGTCTCGAACAAACCGCCCCCGTTCATCAACGGCACAATCGACAGCATCTTCGCACTGGTGCCCACCTCCAAAATCGGAAAAAGATCGGTGAGATAATCCCGCAGCACATTGCCGGTGACCGAAATGGTATCCAGCCCCTGGACCATCCGTTCCAAACTCAATCGGCATGCCGCCGCAGGCGGAAGGATGCGCAGATCCAAATCGGTCGTGTCATGCTCCTTCAGATAAGCCTTCACCTTGGCGATCACCTGAACATCGTGGGCGCGCTTTTCATCCAGCCAGAAAACCGCCGGGGTCTTGGACAACCGGGCACGGTTCACCGCCAGCTTCACCCAATCACGGATCGCCGCATCCTTGGTCTGACAGGCACGCCAGATGTCATTGACCTCCACATCGTGCTCCATGAGAACCCGGCCCTTGTCATCAATCACCCGGATGGTCCCGTCAGCCGGAACGTGGAACGTCTTGTTGTGGGAACCGTATTCCTCCGCCGCCTGGGCCATCAACCCCACATTCGAAACCGAACCCATCGTGCGGGGATCCAGTGCCCCGTGTTCCTTGCAAAAATCAATCACCGCCTGATAGACCCCCGCATAGGAGGAATCCGGAATGCAAGCCAGGGTGTCCCGCAGCTTGCCCTGCCGATCATACATCTTTCCCCCGGCCCGGATCATGGCCGGCATGGAAGCATCCACGATCACGTCATTGGGCACGTGCAGGTTGGTGATGCCCTTATCCGAATTGACCATCGCCAGTTCCGGACCGTTCTGATAAGCCGCCTCAATCGCGGCCTGAATCTCCGTCCGAATCTCTTCCGGCAGCCGCTCCAGCTTGGCCAACACATCCCCCAGACCATTCAGCGGATCGGCCCCAATCGCCGGCAGAATTTCGGCATACTTGGAAAACACATCCTTGAAAAAGACCCGCACCGCCCGCCCGAAAATAATCGGGTCCGACACCTTCATCATCGTCGCTTTCAGATGCAACGAGAACAGCAAACCCTCCCGCTTCGCCCTGGCCATCTGTTCCTCATAAAAGGCGATCAGCGATTTCTTCCGCAAAAACGTCGCATCCAAAATTTCTCCCGCTTCCAACGGAAGATCGTCCTTGAGCACCTTCACCAAACCGTCCCGGCCCGCAAACTCAATCCGAACCACCGTCGCCTCCGGCAACGTGACCGACACCTCGTTGGCAAAAAAATCATCCCGCCCCATCGTCGCCACCCGCGTTTTGGAATCTCTCGACCAAGCCCCCATCGCATGAGGATGTTTGCGGGCGTAATCTTTGACCGCCTTCGGTGCCCGCCGGTCCGAGTTCCCCTCCCGCAAAACAGGATTGACCGCCGACCCCTTCACTTTGTCATACCGCGCTCGGATCTCCCGGTCGGCATCGGTCTTCACCACCTCCGGATAATCGGGCAGCGCATAACCTTGCGCCTGAAGTTCAGCAATGGCTGCCTTCAGTTGCGGCACCGAAGCGGAGATGTTGGGCAATTTAATGATGTTGGCCTCTGGCTTCCGGGTCAGCGCGCCTAACTCAGCCAACGCGTCGGGAACTTGTTGATCTGGAGGTAAACGATCGGCAAAAGCCGCCAAGATTCGACCCGCCAAAGATATGTCCCGCGTCTCCACGGTGATCCCTGCCTGCCTGGCAAACGCCTGAACCATCGGCAGGAGCGAATAGGTCGCCAAAGCTGGAGCCTCATCGGTTTGCGTATAAATAATCGTGGGCGGAGTCATGACTTAATTTGGGAAAATAACCTCGGTTGGGGCCAGAAGCTGCGACCCGTCCCTACCTCTTGCCGCTGAAAAGACGACCAATCAAAGAGTTGTTCGGCTTGCCTTTCGCCGGACGGTTCAGCTGAACGTTCTCCCACGTGATCGGGCCCACCGGTCGCTTCGTCGGTTTCGCCGAAATCTTGGAAGTAAGTTTCAGATCGGCCCGTTTTTTCACCTCAGGGCTGACGGTCGGAATCGATGCCGTCTGCACGCTTTCTGCTGACTTCAGATTCCGAATCAACTTCATGTGCATCTGCAGAGACACCCCACCAATGTGCAAATGATCCCCCAACTGCATCACCCCTTCATTGACCAGCTTCTCGTTGATAAACGTTCCGTTGGTCGAACCCAAATCCCGCACCAAAATACAATTGGTTTCAAGCACCAGACTGGTGTGATGGGAGGACACCGACGGATCGGGCAAAATCACATCACAATCCTCCGCCCGCCCAATCAACGTCATCGGCTTGCTTAGAAAAAACCGGAAACCCTTGAACTCCGTGTTCAGCACCTCAAATGAAATCTCGTAATTCTTGATCTCCGTCAGATTGATCTCTTGAGAGTCGGTCTTGTCAAAAATCCTCCGGAGCGTTTCCGGATCCGTCTGTTGGCTGTCCTCCAACTGGGCAAAGTGATAGAGCAATTCATCCACCGTTCCCGTAATGCTGATCCTCGGCGGGGCCGAGCCCGGTTGCCACTCCACCTCCGCGTCCGCCCAGGTCAACATCAAGAAGAAAGCATGGAGCCCTTTGGCATGAGAAACTTCCGCATGGGCCGGTTTCCCATCCTGAACATAAATCCGCCCCTGACCCTGGGTCGGCGAGCTCAGGAAGAGGCAGCCCGTTCGGTTGCTTTCACAGTGACGTTGAAGAAGTTCAGGCAGTTCGGGGTGGACCATGGTTTAATTCAAGGAAACGTTGGAGATTACAAAAAAAACCCTTCTACGGCAACTAGTCTATTGGCAAAGATTTGCGCCGCCTTCCAACCTGAGGCTCATCTCCCGGTTGAACCCCTTCCCGCACAAGCAGGCTCCTTGCCACTCCAACTCCGGGCCGCGTTTCGTGGCTGACACCGTCCAAGCAACCCCTCAATCTCTCCGCTCATGCTCCGCCCCGAAGACCTCCTCGACCTCACCCACTGCGGTCACCCCGCCTTATTCGAAAACAGCACCTACGCCTGGGACGCTCTCCGCCAAATTGAGCCCTACCTCAAATTCCGGCTCCAACCCGGCAACCACGGCACCCTCATCGGCAATCCGTGGATCGGGCCGGAGGTCTTCATCGGCGAAGGAACCGTGGTCGAGCCCGGCGCCTACATCCAAGGTCCCGCCTGGATCGGACGCAACTGCGTCATCCGTCACGGCGCCTACCTCCGCAGCCATGTCATCGTCGGTGATGAATGCGTTCTCGGCAACAGTTGCGAATTCAAAAATTGCATCCTCTTCAACCACTGCGAGGTGCCCCACTTCGCCTACGTCGGCGACTCCATCCTCGGCCACCGAGCCCACCTCGGCGCCGGAGTCATCTGCTCCAATGTCCGACTCGACCGCCGCGAGATCACCATCCGTCACGATGGCCAGCTCCTGCCGACCGGCCTCCGCAAATTTGGCGCCATCGTCGGAGACGGATGCGAGGTCGGCTGCAATTCGGTCCTGAATCCCGGCTCCCTTCTCGGTCGACGGGCCAAAGTCATGCCCGGCACCATCTTCGTCGGCATCCTCAAAGAAGGTGGCATTGCCCGCTCCCGGAGCTAACCCTTAGGTATGTCGGAAATCACCACCCGTTGGATCAACCCCGCCCTGGTGGCCAAGCTCGCCCGGCTCCCGCTCCAACCCCGCCGACCCGTCAGCGGATCCATGTCTGGCCAACACAAAAGCCCCCACCGCGGCTCCTCCGTCGAATTTGCCGAATACCGCAAATACGCCCCAGGCGACGACATCCGCCGCCTCGATTGGCGCGTCCTCGCCCGTTCCGACCGCTTCTACATGAAAGAATTCGAGGCCGAAACCAACCTCCGCTGCCATCTCCTCCTCGATTGCTCCGGCTCCATGGCCTATCGCTCCGGGACCACCTCCAAATTCGATTGCGCCCGCCAAATCGCCGCCACCCTCCTCTACCTCGTCATCCAGCAGGGCGACGCCGCCGGCCTGGTTCGAATCCGCCATGACGGCCTCGATGAACTGCCTGCCAAACGGAACCCGGCCCATGTCCGAACCCTGCTCGAGTTCATCGACAGCGCCTCCCCCACCGGTCCCACCGGACTGATTCCCGCCATCCATGAAGTCGCTGAAAAAATCCGCGAGCGCGCCCTCGTCATCATCCTTTCCGACTGCTTCTGCCCCCTGCCTCCCCTCCTGGAAGCCCTCCGCCACCTCGACTTCAAAAAACACGATGTGGCCGTCTTCCAAATCATCGATCCCGACGAACTCAACTTCCCCTTCGAACGGGCCACCCGCTTCGCCGACCTCGAATCACCCTCCCACCTCACCACCGAACCCGCCCTCATCCGAACCGACTACCTCGACGCCCTCGCCCGCCATGTCGAAGGACTGCGCGATGCCTGTGCCCAATTCCGCGCCGATTTTCTCCAAACCCCCGCCGACCGTAACCCGGAAGAAATCCTCGCCTCCTTCCTTGCCGATCGGCTTCGCTGACCCACACCACCCCGAAAAACAAGCTCCGAGTCCCGGGGACTCGACAGACGGGCGAATCGCTCCATACTCGTTCGCATGGCGAGCGATTTCAGCCCCAAAGAAACCCTCGAAATGATGCTGGGCCACCTCGGCTTTGTCTTCGAAATCCGCGAGGAATCCCGCCCCTCCGGCATCACCCTCAACATCATCACACGGGAACCCGGCCGCCTCATCGGACGCAATGGACGCGTCCTCGACGATCTCCAATACCTCCTCAACCGGGTCCTCTCCGGCTCCGAAGACGATCGCGGAACCGTCGTCGTCGATGTCGAAAACTACCGCGCCCAACAAGTCGACGAATTCCGCCAGCGCATCCTCTCCGTCATCGAGCGGGTTCGCCGCACCGGCCAACCCGTCACCATGGGACCCATGAACTCCTTCGACCGACGCCTCGTCCACACCACCTGCCAAGAACAACCCGACCTCGAAACCGAAAGCCTCGCCGGCGACGGAAAATTCAAAAAAATCATCATCCGCCCCAAACCCAAAAAAGCCTCCGCCACCAGCGGCGCTTGAAACCCGGTCCCAATCCCCTCATCCTCCCCCCATGGGGTCAGGCATACAGCGGCTCGATCGGGCCGCGGAAATTACGGAAAAAATCGCCGCCCTCATCGCCCTCCTTGGCCTGGCCTGCCTCCTCGGCGGAACCTTAGCCTACTGGGGCGGTTCCCGCCCGGAACGAAGCTGGGTCTTCTTCTGGATCGGTGCCGCTCTCTGGGCCAACCTCGCCCTCTACGCCGCCGCCTCATGGATCCGCGGCCGCCGCCTTGGCACCGCCCTGGACCTCATCATCCTCCTCTTCATCGCCTACTTCCTCTGGTGGTATGCCCGCGCCCCCATCCCTTTCCTCGCTCGCTGGGAAGGCCTCTGGATCTTCACCTACGCCGCCGTTTTCTGGAACGCCCGCTACATCTTTCCCACCCGCTCCTGGGGCATCGCCCTGCTCATCCTCCTCGTCATCTTTGGCACCGTGCAAGCCGGATTCGGCCTCTCCAAGCTCGGCCAGCACGTCTACGAAATCTGGGGCGAAAATCGACCCGATTACGGACGCCGCATCTCTGGCTTTTTCGGTTGCCCGAACCATTTCGGTAACTTCCTCGTCATGTCCGCCCTCACCGCCACCGTTCTGGCCACCATCCGCCGCGGACCTTGGCTCGGGCGCATCTTCCTCATCTATGCCGCCCTCATGATGACCGCTGGCGTCCTCTTCTCCATCTCCCGTGGAAGCTACCTCGCCTGGCTGGCCGGATTCGGCCTGCTCTCCCTCCTCTGGGCCTGGCACCTGACCACCGGCACCCGTTGGATCAAAATCATCGTCGCCGCAGGCGGAACCGTCGCCATCACCCTCGCGGGACTCGGCTTCTGGTTCTTCAGCCAACAAGAACGCGCCCTCAGCCTCTTCCGCGACGACTTCCGCTTCCGCCTTTTTGACGACGCCTGGCGCATGTTCCTCCAAGCTCCCTGGATCGGCTACGGCCCGGCCACCTTCGACTTCGTGCACCAACGGTTCCACGGCCCCGAGTTCCAATCCCGCGCCTACTACACCCATAATGATTACCTCAACACCCTCTGCGATTATGGCCTGGTCGGACTGGCGCTCGTCCTCGGCTTCGTCGGCCTTCTCGCCTGGAGCTTTCGTCCACCCCCCGAATCCAAGTCCACCGCCCGCCAAACCGACCTCGCCGCCCTCGGCTACGCCGTGCTCGCCGCCTCCCTCGTCCATGCCCTCGTCGACTTCAACTTCCACCTCCCCGCCTGTGCCCTCACCTTTTTCGTCATCTCCGGCCTCGCCTCCTCCCGCACCCACCGCCAACAGCGTCCTCACATCTGCCTCCCCGGCAATCCCATCTTCATCCTCGCCAGCATCGCCGCTGCCGCCTGGATGACCACCACCATCCTTCCCGCCCAGCGCGCCTGGAACCTCCTCCCCTACTCCGACGAAGGCCTCGCCGAACTCTCCGAAGAGCGGATCCGCATCCTCGCCAATCGCATCACCGCCGCCGATCCCCTGGCCGGCCCCCTCTTCGCCCGGCTTGGCGACGCCGCCCGCCACCGGCTTGCCGCCGCCGATGAACGGGTCAACGCGCTGCGGCAGGCCATCGCCCGCCACCAGGCTCACCCCGACGATCTCGAGCAACCCGCCCTCGAACAACAACGCCTCGGCGACCTCGCCCTTAAACTCTACGCCCAAGCCGCCCGGCTCAACCCCCTCGACGACACCCTCACCGTCAAGCAAGGCATCGTTCTTGACCTCATGGGCCGCCCCGAAGAAGCCTACCTCGCCTACTCACGCGCCCGTCAAAACCAACCTCACAACCGCTTCTTCACCTTCGTCTTCGGCTACCACTACCTCCGCAGTGGCTACCTTGAACAAGCCCTCGCCGCCTACCGGCACGCCCTCAGCATTCCCCCCGGCCTTCGCGAACGAAACCGACCCCTTCTCGAAGCCTCCCGCGAAGCCATCGCCGCCATCGAAGCCGAACTCCAACGCCGCGCCACCCCAACGCCCCCGTAACACCTCCCTCCGCCCTTCCCCCTAGCCCGCCGACCCGTCCGCGGCCAACACCCGAACCTCCTCCTGGCTCAGCGCCTGCCTCAACCCCACCTCCGTCGGCACCGTATCCGTCACCCACACATCCAACTCGCTCAAACCGCAAATCGCCACCATCGACCGCACCCCCACCTTGGTGTGATCGGCCAACAAGGCCACCCGATCCGCACGCGCCACCATCATCCGCTCCACCTCCACCACCCGCTCATCATGATTACTCACCCCCTCGGCATCAATTCCCGACCCGGACAGAAAACACCACTGCGCATGATAATCCGACAACGTCCGCAGCGCCTGCAACCCCACCACCAACTCCGAATTGGGAAACAACATCCCGCCCGTCAAATAGACCTCCGCCCCCACCCGATTCCGGCGCAACCGCTCGATCTCCCGGGCCACCCCGAGCGAGTTCGTCACCACCCGCACCCGCCGATGGGCCAAACCCGGTGCCAAATGCACCGTCGTCGTTCCCCCATCAATGAACACCACATCCCCCTCCTCCACCAACGCCACCGCCGCAGCCGCAATCATCTCCTTAGCCCGGGTCTGACGCACCTCCCGTTCCGGATACGGCGGCATCAAATTAAAACTCCTCGTCCGCAATTGCACCCCGCCCCACGTCTTCTCCACCTCACCCCGTTGATGCAACTTTTGAAAATCGCGCCGAATCGTCGCCGGAGACGTTCCAAACCGCCGACACGCCTCCTCCACCGTCAACTCTCCCTCCCGTTCCACCGCCGACAAAATATGCCGCAACCGTTCCCGAACTCGCATCCATTGAGATTAACGACGCCCAAGAAGTCTGACAAGTTTGACGTTCACCTCCTTGCTCCCCTCTCCGAACATGACATCCAGCTTGTCCCCACGCTCACTCGAGGCTAACCCTTTCCCTTCATGTTCGAAGGTCTCTTCGGTTTCTTCAAAAGCGGCGGTCTCTTCATGATCCCCATCGGCCTCTGCTCCATCGTCTCCCTGGCCTTCATCCTTGAACGCGCCTTCGCCCTCCGCCGCGCCCGCATCATCCCCGCCGCCCTCCGCGACATCGCCCTCTACCACCCGGCCGGAGAACCCTCCGCCCAGCTCACCCGGGCCGTCGAGCGCAGTTCCGCCACCCTTGCCCGCCTCATTCGCGTCTGCCTCGAACACCTTCCCTGGCCCAAAAACGAAAACGTCGAAGCCGTCCAAACCCGCGCCCGAATCGAACTGGTTGGTCTGGAACGCGGGCTGGTCGTCTTGGAAATCATCACCGGCATCGCTCCCCTGCTCGGCCTCCTCGGCACCGTTTCCGGCCTCATCACCATCTTCTCCAACATCGGCGCCACCGGCCTCGGCACCCAGGGCCTGGTCATCGCCCAAGGCATCGCCGAAGCCCTCAACACCACCGTCGCCGGACTCGTCGTCGCCATCCCCTCCCTCATCGCCTTCACCTACTTCACCAAAAAAGTTGAGTCCATGATGGTCGAAATGGAATCCACCTGCATGGACCTCCTCACCAAACTCTACACCGAGCCCGACGAAGCCTCCCCCGCCAAGTAACCCGGCCTGCCCATGCAGTTCTACACCCGCAAACGTCGCGCCCCCGCCATCAACATCGTCTCCCTCATCGATATCCTCTGCATCCTCCTCATCTTCTTCATCGTCACCACCACCTTCAAAAAAGACGAACCCGAACTCCAAATCGATCTCCCCAAATCCACCCAAGCCCAAGAAGCCGAACGCGCCGACGAACCCTTCGTCCTCTTCATCTCCAAAGACGGAAAAATCTTTGTCCGAGACCAAGAAACCCCACTCCCCGACCTCCCCAACCGCCTCCAACAACTCCGTCACGCTCAACCCAACCTCAGCTTTGTCCTCCGCGCCGACGAAGGCGTGCCCCTCGGCCTCTTCGTCGCCGTGCTCGATGCCTCCAAACAAGCCGGAATCGAAAACCTCGGCCTCACCACCGAACCCGCCCCACCCGCCCCGAACCCATGATCCTCCCCATCGTCCGTTACGGCGACCCCATCCTCCGCAAAAAAGGTGCCCCCGTCGGTCCCCTCTCCGAAGATCACCAGCGCCTCATCACCGACATGATCGAAACCATGCGCCACGCCAAAGGCATCGGCCTCGCCGCCCAACAAATCGGCCGCGCCCTCCAACTCGCCATCGTCGACATCACCGGCACTGAAAAACGCCCCTCCAAAATGTGGATCAATAACCAAGAAGTTGACCCCCTACCCTACATGCCCCTGATTCTCATCGACCCAATCCTCGACCCCATCAAAAAAAAATACACCGAAGGTGAAGGCTGCCTCAGCTTTCCCGACGTCTATGGCGAAATCCCCCGCGCCTCTCGAATCCGCGTTCAAACCCGCACCCTTGACGCCGGAACCTTGACCTTCGACGCCGCCGGTCTCCTCGGCCGCGCCATCCAACACGAATTCGACCACCTTCAGGGCATCCTCTTCATCGACCGCATGGACCCTGCCGAACGGAAAAAATACCGACCCATCCTCGACGCCCTCCGCGAAGGCACCTACGTCCCCCAACCCGACCAGGACGACGAATCCTAATCGGTCACCCGCCCATGGGCCCAGCAGGATTCGAACCTGCAACCAAGGCATTATGAGTGCCCTGCTCTAACCATTGAGCTATAGGCCCGGCTCCCCGCAACCTATCGCCCCTCACCCAAAACACCAGCCATCTGTTCAGCTCAACCTCCGCCACTCCCCTTTCCGTCACGCCATCCCACCACCCCTCACCCCCAAACCATCGAAGGAGAGCTTAAGCCTTGCCCCATCGCGCCGTCATCGCAACCAGTTCCCATGCAGCTCCCCCGCCTCGTCCTCCTCCTCGCGCTTCTCCCTCCCCTCCACCTCGGCGCCACCCCCCAATCCCACTCCCCCGACGACTTCATCTGGATCGAAGGCGAAACCCCCACCCAAACCAACATCAAACCGCACCCTTGGTACTCCAACCAAGTCAACAAGACCGAACTCTCCGGCCATGACTTCCTGGCCCACTTCGGCTCCGAACCCGGAACCGCCACCTACACCTTCTCCGCCCCCGCCGCTGGCGACTACCACTTCTGGGTCCGCGCCAACCCCCTCGGCAACGGCCTCTCCTACCAACTCAACGACGGCAAACCCACCCCCATCAACATGACCCGCCACCAAACCGGTAACCTCAACCTCGCCGCCGACAACGCCCCCGACCTCCGCTTCATCGCCTGGGCCAACGTCGGCCTCGTCCCCCTTCGCGCCGGAGAAAACA
>JBDNCR010000180.1:0-4729 GCA_046719555.1 Verrucomicrobiia bacterium
GGAACGGGCGCGAAGGTTTCGACTTCATCCTTGCCAAAAACGGCCAAGAAGCCTTCCGCCGACTGATCGACGGCTTCAATCATGTCGGCCGTTACGCCCTCGAAACCTACGGCAAACAAGCTCCCCGCTTTGCCATCGAGCCCAAACCAAATGAGCCCCGGGCCAACATGTTTCTCAGCAACGTCGGCGAAGTCCTCTACCTCATCAGCCGACTTGACCCAAAAATCCAACACCTCTTCGGCGTCAACCCAGAGACCGCTCACAGCCGCATCGCGGGACTCGACTACGTCTGGGACATCGAACTTTGCTTGGAAGCGGGGAAACTCTTCCACATCCACCTCAACGCCCAAGACGGTGCCCGCTACGATCAAGATCTCCCCTTCGGCTACTCTGAACCTCTGAAAGACCTCGCCCTCTGCGTGGTTCTTCAAGACGCAAAATGGCCGGGCATCCTCGCCTTCGACGTGAAGGCCCCGCGCACCGATGCCGAGGCCGACATCACCGACATCCTCACCACCAGCGCCGCCAATCTTCAACACCTCTGGAAACGTGCCCTCACTGTCGATCGCACCAAAATCAAAAACTTCCGGGCCCGTGGACAATACACCGCTCTGGCGGGCTACCTCGCCCGCTGCCTCTACGGCTGACCCACGCCTCCCTCCTCTCAATCGCTCCACCGCTCCCCCCAACGAAATAATTCCCTTGCCCCCACCCCTGCCTTTCGGCATCCTCTCCCCTTCGACTGCTTCCTTTCTCCCGCCTCGGTAGCTCAATGGTAGAGCAGTTGACTCTTAATCAATTGGTTCCAGGTTCGAGTCCTGGCCGGGGCACGACCCAACCCCACTGAATTTAACTAACCGCCGCACCTCCTGTCGGCCCCTTTCCCTCACCCCTATGCCCTCCCGAAAAAACGCCAAAGGCGCGCCCGGCTCCCGCCGAACCGCCCGCAACTCATCCCGCTCGCATCGCACCCCAACCTCGCCCTCACGCCCGGCCAAAGCCCGGTCCTCCTCCAAACCCAGCCCCAAACGGTCGCAGCCCCCCGCCGCCTCTCCCTCCCCATCGCTCAAAGCTCCTCGACATCCATCCTCCCCTCCCCTGGAGGCCTCCACCTCACTCCCCGAGCGGATCCTCCACCGACTCAAGCAAAACAAAGACCGCGCCTGGAACATCGCCGAGCTGGCCCGCGACCTCCAGCTCACCGAACGCGATCGTCAACAACTCGTCACCACCCTGAAAGCTCTCGAAACCGATGGCTTAGTCGCCCGCATCAAACAAGACCACTGGGTGCTGCCCGCCGTCGCCGGGCTCGTCCCGGGAGTGATCCAATTCAACCAAAAAGGCTTCGCCTTTCTCATCGCCCAGGACGGCGGTCCCGATGTCTTCATCCCTGCCGAGGACACTGGCACCGCCCTGCACCAAGATCTCGTCCTGGTCCGACTCAACCTCGCTGACCGCCGCTCCCGCTCCGATCCGAACCGCCGCACCGGCACCGTCATCCGCATCCTCAAACGCCGCCACCGCGACCTTGTCGGAACCCTCTCTCGGGTCGGCCAATTCTTCGTTGTTGTTCCCGATGACCCCCGCTTCGTTCACGACCTCTACGTCCCCGAACCAGGGTCCATCCCCGATAGCCCGCAAGCTCAGCCCGGCGACAAAGTCGTCGCCCGGCTCACCCGCTGGGACAATCGGCACGTCAACCCCGAAGGCGTCATCACCGAACGCCTGGGACTCCCCGGCGACCCCGGCGTCGATATCCTCTCCATCATTCGCAAACACCAGATCCCCACCGAGTTCCCACCAGAAGCCCTCGCTGAGGTATCTCGCTTCCCCAACCCCAACGCCTCCGTCCCGGTCACTCCCGATCGTCAGGACTTCACCGGCGACCTGGTCATCACCATTGACCCGGACACCGCCAAAGATTTCGACGATGCCATCTCCCTTCATCCTGGACCTCGCGGCAACACCATCGTCGGCATTCATATCGCCGATGTCTCCCATTACGTCACCCCCGGCTCCGCCCTTGACCGCGAAGCCGGCCAACGCGGCAACTCGGTCTACCTCGTCAACCAGGTCATTCCCATGTTGCCGGAAGAACTCTCCAACGGACTCTGCTCCCTCGTCCCCCACCTCAATCGCTACACCGTCACCGTCCTCGCCGAGATCACCCCAGAGGGCCACATCGCTTCCACTCGCTTCGTCCGCTCAGTCATCCACTCCAAACACCGCCTCACCTATCACCAAGCCCTGGCCCGACTCCAAAAACCTCCCACTGACGACCTCGACCACTTCCTCCACCGTGCCTGGAAACTTGCCTCGACCCTTCGCCGACGACGCTTTCAGCAAGGTGCCCTCGACCTCGACTTTCCCGAAATCAAAGTCCACTGCGACTCCTCCGGTCGGCCCATCCGCCTCGAAAAAATCACCAACGACATCTCCCATCAGCTCATCGAAGAATTCATGCTCCTGGCCAACGAATGCGTTGCCGCCCATTTGAAAAGTCGGCAAATCCCCTCCCTCTACCGCGTTCATGAATCTCCCGATCCATCCAAACTCCTCGAATACCGGGAACTTCTGCTCGCTCACAAAGTCAAAGTTGGCGACCTCACCCGACGCGAAGAATTGCAAAAAGCTCTCAAAGCCATCGCGGGACTACCCGAATACTACGCCCTTAAAGTCGGGCTCCTCAAATCCCTGAAACGGGCCAACTACCAACCCAAACCTCTCGGCCACTATGGCCTGGCTAAAACCAACTACACCCACTTCACCTCGCCCATCCGACGCTACGCCGACCTCATTGTCCACCGTTCCCTCTTTGCCTCCAAACAAGAACGCCGCGATCTTCTCCCCGAACCGCTCGCCAGAATCGGGGAACACCTCTCCCAAACCGAACGCACCGCCGCCGAAGCCGAACAAGAATCCGTTCGCCTCAAAAAACTCGAATTCTTCTCTTACCAACTTCAATCCGGAACCGCTCAAACCTTCGACGCCGTCGTGACCGAAGTCCAAAACTTCGGCTTTTTCATCGAACTGCCCGACTTCCTGATCACGGGCTTGGTCCACCTCTCCACCCTCAAAGACGATTTCTACCTATTCGACCCACGCCGACTCCGACTCGAAGGCCGCCGTTCCAAGCGCCGAATCGCAGTTGGAGACCAACTGCGCGTCCAAGTCGAACGCCTCGACCTCTTCAAAAAACAAATCGACTTCCGCCTCGCCCAAACTTAATCAACCCGCCACCCCCCAACACCCAACCTTCGGCCCATTCCGACCCCCGCCGGAATCTCCTCGAAAAGCAGAAGCGAAGTCGCTCCAGACTCATCCGTGGCCCGTTCTCACGCCACCCCATGCCTCCCCCACCCGCACCCCTTGGACGACTCCAGCCCGTCCGGCCCGCGCTTCGGATCAAGCCATCCTCAGCGACTCGACATCCGCCCCTTTCGACTCTTCCCACGCTCCTTGCTGGGTTGATGCACGCCCGACCACGTCCGTAAACGCAAACCGTTGAGGCGAATAAATCCGGTGGCGTCGCCCTGATTATAGGCTCCGGCATCCGCCTCCATCGTCGCCACCTCCGGATTATACAGAGACACCGGACTTTTCCGCCCCGCACAAATGATGTTGCCCTTGTAAAGCTTCAAACGGACCGTGCCCGTCACGCTCTCTTGAGATTGATCAATCGCCGCCTGCAAAAAATGCCGTTCTGGGGCAAACCAAAATCCGTAATAAACCAACTCCGCATACTTCGGAATCAAACTGTCCCTCAAGTGCATCACTTCACGGTCCATCGTCAGCGTCTCCATCTGGCGATGAGCAAAATGCAAAATCGCTCCCCCGGGCGTTTCGTAAACCCCCCGCGATTTCATCCCCACAAAACGGTTCTCCACCAGATCGACCCGGCCAATCCCGTGCTTACCTCCCAACCGATTCAAGGCCCGCATCACATTGGCCGGAGACAACCTCTTTCCATTGACCGCCACGCAGTTGCCCTTTTCAAACTCCAACTCCACATACTCCGCCCGATCCGGTGCCCGTTCCGGCGAGACGCTCAACCGAAACATATCCGCTGGCGGCTCGACCCAGGGATCTTCCAGAATCCCGCTCTCAAAACTAATGTGTAACAAATTCCGGTCCGTCGAATAAGGTTTGGCTGCCGACACCGGAATCCGAATCCCTTTCGACTCCGCATACTGGATCAAATCAGCCCGGCCCTTGAACCGGCTGTTAAATTTCTCATCCCTCCACGGCGCGATGATCTTCAAATCCGGTGCCAAGGCGGAGAACGTCAGCTCAAATCGAACTTGATCGTTTCCTTTGCCCGTGGCCCCATGCGCCACCGCCGTTGCTCCCACCTCCCGCGCAATGTCCACCTGCCGCTTGGCAATCAATGGGCGCGCAATGCTGGTCCCTAAGAAATACTGCCCCTCATAAATCGCCCCCGCCCGAACCATCGGAAAAATAAAATCCTGGGCAAACTCCTCCGTCAAATCATCGATATAACACTTTGACGCTCCTGTCTTCAGCGCCTTTTTATCCAGCCCTTTTAGTTCCTCCTCCTGTCCAATATCCGCGCAAAAAGCAATGACTTCAGCCCCATACGTCTCCTTCAACCACAACAACAAGACCGAGGTGTCGAGCCCCCCGGAATAGGCCACCACAATCTTCATGATCAATTCCCCCGTCGTTAACCAAACCCTCAAGCCGCCGCCGGAGCTTTCCTCTTCATCTT
>JBDNCR010000181.1:0-4697 GCA_046719555.1 Verrucomicrobiia bacterium
CATTTTGATGAAAGCTTTGGCTCGGAGACTGTCGAGCCATTGTTGTTGGAGCTTTTCTTTTTCTTCCAAGAGGAGGGTGTCTTCGATTTGGTCGCGGACGTCGGCCAGGGAGATGACGGAGGAGCGGCGGACGTCTTCGACCATGAGGATGTAGAAGCCTTCGTCGAGTTCGATGATATCGCTGATTTCGCCCGGGCGCATGCGGAAGACGGCGTCGGAGATTTCTTTGCGCAGGGCGGCTTCGGAGACCCAGCCCATGTCCCCGCCCGCGGAGCGTTGGGGGGCTTCGGAGTAGGATTGGGCGAGGTTGGCGAAGTCGGAGCCAGTTTGGACTTTTTGGAGGATTTCTTCCATTTGGGCGCGGTTGGGGTCGAATTCTTCTTCGCTGCCGTCGGCCCGGGTGCGGGTTTCCAGGAAGATGCTTCGGCGCATGAAGATGGCGCGGACTTTGGCTTGTTTCGGGACGGCGAATTGGCGGATGTTGTCTTGGTAGTATTGTTCGATTTTGTAGGGGGAGACGATGACGGCGGAGCTGACGTTGCGGTTGCGCATGGCGCCGACGATGAGTTGGTTACGGACATCTTCGCGGAAGTTGGCCATGGAGATGCCCCGTTCTTGGAGGGTGCGGATGAAGAGGGAGCGGTCGCCGTCGTATTGGGAGCGGATGATGCCTTGAATTCGTTCTTCGACGATATTGTCGGGGATGAAGAAGCCTTTGGTTTTGAAGTCTTGGATGATGAGTTCTCGTTCGATGAGGGCTTTGAGGGCGGAGAGGCGGGCTTCTTTGATTTTTTCGACTAGTTCGACGCCTTCATAGATTTCGCGGTATTGGCGTTCGGTCGGTTCGACTTCCCGTCGAACTTCGGAAAAGGTGATGACGTTGTCGTTCACCACGGCGGCGATTCCGTCCACGACGGATTGGGACCACACGGGGAGAACGCAACTTAGACCGAGGGCAAGGAGCCCCGCGTTGCGGAGGAATCGGACCATTTTTCTTCGGTTTTCAAGTTAAGTTTGGCGTGGCAAAGGGTCAAGCGGGGAAAGTGGAGGTGGGGTGGGGGAGTGCGGGGCGGGTCGGGTCCGGGGGAGTTGGCGGGGGGGAGGCGGGGTTGGCGGTGGCGTGGAGGGAGTCGATCCAGCGGCCGATTTCCTTGAGTTTGGCGGAGGAGGTGGTGGCGGTGAGGCGGGGGAATCGGGCTCCGATCATGACGAAGTCGCCGAATCGGGTGATCATGAGTTTGTCGCCTTTGGTTTCGATTCGGGTGAGGCCCGGGGTGAGCGCGGCGCGGAGGCGGAGGTGGTGGTAGGCGAGGAGGAGTTCGACGGGGTCGGGCCACCGTCCGTAGAGGTCTTTCCATTTTTTGCGGAGAGCTTGCCATTGGTCGAGGGAGGTGAGTTCGGCCAGTTCGCGGTAGGCGGTGACGCGCCAGGCGGTTTCGGTCATGTAGTCGGCCGGGATGAAGGCGGGGTCGGTGTCGGCGGAGGGTGTATCGGAGCGGAGGGTGAGGAAGTCGAGGGAGAGGTGGACGTCGGGAAGGTCGGGGGAGGTTTCGCCTTTGAGTGAGGCGACGGCTTTTTTGAGGAGGCGGCAGTAGAGGTCGAAGCCGATGGCGGCGATGTGACCGGATTGGGCGGTGCCGAGAAGGTTGCCGGCGCCGCGGATTTCGAGGTCGCGCATGGCGATTTTGTAGCCAGAGCCGAGGGCTTGGTATTCGCGGATGGCGCGGACCCGTTTGGCGGCGTCGCCGGAGTCGGTGTCGCGGGGGAGGAGGAGGAGGGCGTAGGCGCGGTTTTGGGCCCGACCGACGCGGCCCCGGAGTTGGTAGAGGTCGGCGAGGCCGAAACGGTCGGCCCGGTCGATGATGATGGTGTTGGCGTTGGGGATATCGACGCCGCTTTCGATGATGGTGGTGGCGACGAGAATGTCGGTGGTGCCGTCAACCATGCGGGCCATGACGTCTTCGAGTTGGTGGTCGGGCATTTGGCCGTGGCCGATGTCGATGCGGGCTTGAGGCGCAATCATTTTGAGCATGGCGGCGACTTGGTTGATGGTGCCGATGCGGTTGTGGAGGTAGTAGACTTGGCCGCCGCGGGCCAGTTCGCGCTGGACGTAGGTGCGGATGAGGCGCTCGTCGTAGGGGGCGACTTGGGTTTCGACGGGGAGGCGATCTTTGGGCGGGGTGTCGATGGTGCTCATGTCGCGGGCGCCGACGAGGGAGAGGTAGAGGGTGCGGGGGATAGGGGTGGCGGAGAGGGTGAGGACGTCAACGGTTTTGAACCGTTCTTTGAGGTGTTCTTTTTGTTTGACGCCGAAGCGTTGTTCTTCGTCGATGATGACGAGGCCGAGTTTTTTGAAGGTGACGTCTTTACTGATGAGGCGGTGGGTGCCGACGACGATGTCGAGGGAGCCGTCGGCAAGTGCGGTGAGGGTGCGGGCTTGTTGGGCGGGGGTGCGGAGTCGGCTGAGGATGCCGAGGGTGATGGGGTAGTCGGCCATGCGCTCGGCGAGGGTTCGGGCGTGTTGGGAGGCGAGGACGGTGGTGGGGGCGAGGAAGGCGACTTGGAAGCCGGCTTGAACGGCTTTGAAGGCGGCGCGGATGGCGACTTCGGTTTTGCCGAAGCCGACGTCGCCACAGATGAGGCGGTCCATGGGGCGGGGGCTTTCCATGTCGCGTTTGACTTCGGCGATGGCCCGGAGTTGGTCGGAGGTGGGTTGGTGGAAGAAGGAGTCTTCGAATTCACGTTGCCAGGCGGAGTCGGGAGGCATGGCGGTGCCGGGGAGGGTAGCCCGTTCGGCCTGGAGTCGGAGGAGATGGGCGGCGTAGTCGAGGACGGCACGCTGGGCGCCCGCTTTGGTCCGTTCCCAGCGGGAGCCACCGAGTTGATCGAGGGGAGGATGGCGCTTGCCCGCTCCGATGTAACGGGAGACGAGGAAGGCTTGTTCGAGGGGAACGAAGAGACGGGCACCTCCGGCGAAGATGAGCACGAGGACTTGGCGGTCGTGACCGGCGTCGGGAACGGTTTGGAGACCGCCGTAGAGGGCAATGCCGTGGTCGGCGTGGACGACGTAGTCGCCCTCGGCGAGGTCGCTGAAGTCGAGGGCTTGGACGCGACGCCGTTCTTCGTTTGCGGCCGATCGTCTGCGGGCGGGGCGGAGGGTTTGGTAGCGGGAGAAAATTTCGGCATCGGTGAGGACGGCGATGCGAGCCCGAGGCCAACTGAAGCCTTGGAGGAGCGGGCCGAGCGGGAAGGTGAGGCCCGGGGCGTTGGGGTTGATTCCGAGTTCAGCGAGCCATTCGCGGAGGCGTTCGCGTTCGCCTTCGTTTTGACAGACGAGGGTGAGGTGCCAGTCCTCAGCCAGCCAGGATTGGAGGTGCTGACGGAGCCGCTGTCGGCGGTTTTCCTGGAGGACAGGATCCCAGGCGGTGCCGTGGAGGAAGGTGTGAGGGAGGAATTCGTCTTCGAGTCCACCGGGTGGACCTCCAAGGTGGAGGAGGGCGGGTGAGGTGCCGAGGGCGTTGCGGAGGGTGGGCCAATCGGCGGGGGCTTCGGGTTGGCCGAGAAAAATTTCGGCTTGGTTGAGGGGGTGGGTGGATCGGCCGGTCTCGGGGTCGAAGGCGCGGATGGATTCGATTTCGTTGCCGAACCATTCGATCCGAACAGGTTCGGTGGCTTGCCAGGGGAAGATGTCGAGGATGCCGCCCCGCCGGGAGAACTGGCCCCGGTGAACGGTGAGTCCTTCACGGAGGTAGCCGGCTTGATCGAGTTGGGTGAGGAGGGTGTCGATTTCGAGGCGTTGGCCGGGGCGGAGGATGCGGAGGAGTTGGTGGAGGGTGTCGGTGGCGGGCACGGGCTGGTCGAGGCTGGCGGCGGTGCAGAGGAGCCAGCCGGGCTGACCGGTGGAGAAGTCGCGCCAGGCCGCCCACCTTTCTGCTCCGGTGTCGGTGGTGAGGATGGCGGTTTCATCGGTGGGCTCGGGGAGAAGGAAGGGGGTGCCGCCCCAGGCGAGGAGGTCGCTGGCGAGGTGTTCTTGCTGGCGGGGATCTTCGGCCAGGGCGACCTTTGGGGTTGTTTGGGTCTGGGCTTGCCAGACGGCCATGAGAAACCCGGCGGCGGCGGAGGGAGTGCCTGGGCCGAGGTGTTGGCCGGGACGGAAGGTGGGCAGGGCGGTGTCGGCGCGGCGGCAGAGTTGATCGCGGAGGGTGGGCAGGTGGTTGGGGCGTTGGTTGTCCACGGGTGCGGGCAGGGGAGCGGATGATGAAGGAGCGGGCACGGGCGAGATGGCGTCGCGGACCGTTTTTGGTTCCGGAGTTAGGGTTTAGCGTGGGCGAACGGCGTTGGGGGATTCGCCGATTTGGTGAAGTTCGTGGATGACGATTTGGGGACGTCCTTCAAAGTCGGCCACGCGTCCGGCAAGGAAGATGGTTTTGCCGGAGTAGGAGGAGAAATCGACGTTGCCGAGAGTTTCGCGACGGTTGAGGAAGATGAATCCGTAGAAGTTGGAGTCGCCGCGGAAAAAGATCCGTTGGTGGCCTTGGGGCAGGGTGACGACGCGTTCTACAAGGCCGGTGACGATGACGGATTTGCCGACATGGTTCATCATGTCTTGGGACGGGCCAATTTCGATGATGGGAGGAGAGGCGAGGGCGGTGAGGGTGAGGAAGGGAAGGAACCAAGGAGCAAGGCGAATCACCCGA
>JBDNCR010000182.1:0-4665 GCA_046719555.1 Verrucomicrobiia bacterium
CAGGTCGGCGGTGGCAGAGCCGGTTCGGCGTCCTTTGCGGTATCGGGTGGAACGGGGGGATACGGTCTACCGGATCAGTCGGAAATTTGGCGTGAGCATGGATGAGTTGGTGCGGGTCAATGAGATGAGCGATCCTGATCGGTTGGTGCCGGGCATGGAGTTGGTGATTCCGTGAGCGGGGAGAGCTGATCGACAAAGGGCTTGGACCATGGAATCAACCATCGACCTTTTTCGGAGGGTCGCCTACGTTGCGACCGGATGGATTCTGAGATGAATGAAGCCACGGGCACGCTGGCGGTGGCGACGGGTGGATTAACCCGGGTCCGAATCGATTTGCATTGTCACTCCCGATTTTCGGCCGACGGGATTTCGGAACCCGAGGAGATGGTGGCGGAGGCACGGCGGAAGGGGTTGCATGGATTTGCCATCACCGATCACAATACCTGCGCTTGCGTGGACTATTTTTTGCAGCATGGATTCATGCGGGAGGATGGGCAGCCGGTGAACGGTTTGTTGATTGTGCCAGGCCAGGAGATCACGACCTCGGCCGGACATCTGTTGGCACTGGGGGTGCGGCTGCCGGATTTAAAGGGAATTTCTCCAGCCGAAGCGGTGGATCTAATTCATGCACAGGGGGGGCTGGCGGTTCCTCCGCATCCGTATGATTTTTTTCGGGCCGGGATTCGGGAACCGGTGTTGGAGACGTTGTCGATTGATGCGTTGGAGGTCTTCAATGCGGCGACAACGTTGAAACGCTACAACCGTCATGCGTTGGAATATGCGCAGAAGCGGGGCTTGCCGATGACGGCGGGAAGTGACGCTCATCATGTGGAGGCGATGGGGGTGGCGGCAACGATTCTTGAGGTGGACCAATTTGATTTGTCGGGGGTGCTGCGGGCGATTGTTCGACCGAACGATCTGGAGACGAACTATTTGCGACCGAAGGATGCGTTGAAGAAGACGCTGAACAATGTGTTCCGGCTCCGTTTATCGCGTCGGCGACGGACTGCGGAGAGGGCTTAAGCGGGGGAGAATATGGCCTTTGGCGGCTACTCGCTCCGGGGAACGTGGACCCGGCGGATCATCGTGGTCAATCTTGCGGTGGCGGTGATGGGCCTGTTGATGCGGGTGACGGGCCGTCCGGATTGGATCATGGAGTATGGGGCGCTGTTTGTTCCCGATTTGTTAACGGGGTCCATTTGGCAGTTGTTTACCTACATGTGGATTCATGCGGAACTGCAGGGTTTGGGAATCCTGCATATTCTTTTCAACATGTTGACGCTGGCGGCGTTTGGTCCGGTGGTGGAGCGGAATTTGGGGCCGGGCAATTTTGGGAAGTTGTATTTGTTGGGGGGGGTGGTCTCGGGCTTGTGTTATGTGGTGGAGATTTTGGTGCGCTGGAGTTTCGGAGGCGGACCGTCCTTACCTTTGGTGGGTGCCAGTGGCGCAGTTTTGGCGGTATGCACGGCGTTTGCCTGGATGTTTCCAGAGGCGCGCCTTTTTTTGCTGTTGATTCCGGTGCCGATCAAGGCGCGCACGGTGGTGCTTGGGGCGATAGGGGTCAGCGTGGTTTTGATGCTGGTGGATGGGGCGTCGTTTATTGCGCACTCGGCGCATCTGGGCGGGATTATCTGGGGGCTGGTTTATATGCGGCGGTTGACGAGGAAGCTGGTGCACTATGGTTACCCGGTCCGGGAGCCGGCTCGGGAGATTCCGGTGACGGTTTTGGATCGGGTCGATGATGGGGTGGATCTGTGGGACCGGGACCGCCTGGAGCTCGAGGCGGATCGGGTTTTGGAGAAGATTTCGCGGTATGGCCTTGGATCGCTCACGGAACGGGATCGGATGGTTCTGGAGCGGGTGCGACGACGGTGAGGGGAGGGAGAAAGGGTTGCCAACCTGGCGGGGATGGGTGACGGTGGGAGTTGGGATGAAGATTGCTTGTTTGCAGATCAACGCGACGGTCGGAGATCTCCGGGGTAATGCGGAGAAGGTTTTGGATGGGTATGACCGAGCGGTGCGGATGGGGGCGGAGTTGGTGGTGGCTCCGGAGTTGGTGTTGCCAGGGTATCCACCCCGGGATCTGCTGTTGCAGGAAGATTTTTTGCCGGAGCATGACCGGATTCTGGCAGAGATGACCGGAAAGATCGGGGCGGTTCCGATGATCCTCGGCTGTCTGCGGGCCAACCCTGATCGGCCCGGCAAACCGCTGTTTAATGCTGCGGTCGTCTTAAGGCGTGGGGCCGAGCTGGTTTGGGTGCGAAAGCAGTTGTTGCCGACTTACGATGTTTTTGATGAGGACCGTTATTTTGAGCGGGGCCGAGGTTCGAGGCCGGTGGAAATTGATGGTTTGCGGGTGGGAATTACGATTTGTGAGGACATTTGGAATGACGAGGATTTCTGGCCAGATCGTCTTTACCGTCGGGATCCGGTGCGGGATTTGGCAGCGGAGGGTATGGACCTTCTGCTGAACCTTTCGGCCTCTCCGTGGCATTTGGGCAAGGACCAGACGCGTGAGGCGATGTTGCGGGGCGTGGCAAAAAGGGAAGGGGTCCCGGTCATCCAGGTGAACTTGGTGGGGGGCAATGACGAGTTGGTCTTTGACGGGCAGAGCCTGGTTTTGAATCGGCGGGGTGAGGTGGTGGCGCGGGGCAATGCATTCGATGAAGATTTTCTCTTGGTCGATCCGGACGTTGATCTGCCGCTCCGGAACGGGGAGGCCCCCGTGGAGGAGGCTCAGCTTTTTTACGCGTTGGCCCTGGGGGTTCGAGATTATGTGACCAAGTGTGGTTTTCGTTCGGTGGCTTTGGGGTTGAGCGGTGGGATTGACAGTGCGTTAACGGCGGCGGTGGCGGTGGAGGCGCTCGGCAGCGATCGAGTTTTGGGGGTGTTGATGCCTGGCCCTTATTCGAGCGAGGGGAGCTTGACGGACGCGGAACGACTGGCGCGGACGTTGGAGATTCCTCACGTGACGATTCCGATTGGCTCGGCGTTTGGCGCGGTCTGTGATCAGATGCGTCCGGTGTTTGGTGGCAGGGGGCAGGGGGTGACCGAGGAGAATATTCAGTCACGATTGCGGGGTTTGGCGCTGATGGCGATATCGAACCAGGAAGGACGGCTGGTTTTGACCACGGGCAATAAGTCGGAGTTGGCAACCGGGTATTGCACCCTTTACGGCGATATGTGCGGCGGGCTGGCGGTCATTAGTGACCTGCCGAAGATGATGGTTTACCGGATCTGCCGCTGGATGAATCGGCGGCAGGAGATTATCCCCTGGGCGACGATCGAGAAACCGCCGAGTGCTGAGTTGCGACCGAACCAGACCGATCAGGACACGCTACCCCCCTATGAGGTTTTGGATCGGATCGTGGAGGCTTACGTGGTTGAGCGAAAGGGGGTCGCTTCGATCGTTGGGGAGGGGTTCGATGAAGCGCTGGTGCGAGAGATTCTGCGAAAGATTGATCTCAACGAGTATAAGCGTCGGCAGGCCGCTCCCGGCCTGAAGGTGACGAGCCGGGCTTTTGGGGTTGGTCGACGGATGCCCGTGGCGCAACGTTTTCGGCATCCGTGATGAGGCGGAAGACCGGGCCGGGTCGCCGGGGTCAAACGATGAACTTTTGATTGCAACGTCGGGGCAATGATGCAACCTCTCGGTCAGCCCCAAACTCCACCTGACGGAACCTGATATGGCTTCGATATTTTCAAAGCTTTTTACGAAAAAATCTACAGAGGGGGCGGCCCCAGTGCCTCCGCCGAAAGTTCCGGCGTCACCTCCCACCAATGCCCAGCCGCCCAAAGGGCTGGCGACGGGTGGACCGTTGAAAACCCCGCTTCCTCCGGCTCCCCGGCCTGGTGGACCGGGGGGAGCCGCCCCTGGGGGAGCGATCAAACTACCCAAAAAGCGGATTACCCAACGAATCACGGTCGATCCGACCAAAGCCGCATCGGCGGCTCCCTCGGAACCAGCAAGCCAGGGGCTCCGCCCGGTGGGGACGACGTCTCGGCCGGAACTGCCGACGATGAAATTGTCCATTCCGGGGCCGAAAGGGAAGGCTCAGGCCGCACAACAGACCCAGAAGGTGGACACCAAGTCGATCGCGATGCCGCTTCTGGTCCCGGCTCATGTGATTCTCAATGCGCTGCCTCGCGATCTTTTGACCTGTGATGTCGCGGCAGTGGGCAGCTCGCCGGAGGGACAGCGGGAAGTGGCCTTACCGATGTCGACGGTCTTGGCGATGCTACCGTCCGGAAGGATTGAGCTGCCCGCAAGGGATTTGGTGAAGCTGCTTCCGGCCGGCTGGGCGGTGGCTCCGGAGCAGGTGCCGGACGCTTATCCGGTCAGTCTCCCGTTGGCAGCCATTGTGCCGCGTATTCCAGCAGAGATGTTGGCGATTCGTCCTGATCAAAAAGATATCGATCCTGCAGTGAAGAACATGAACGACCCGTTCACGCAGGAAATGATCGAAAAGCTGCAAGCGCAGCAAGCGGCCGCCCAGGCAGCTGCCGAAGCTCCGTCCGCTCCAGCCGAGATTGCCGAGACAAAGTCTGAGCCGGTGGCGGAAGAACCGTCGGGCTTGGAATCGTTTTCTGCTCCGGAACCGGAGCCGGTTCCGGAACCAGAGCCGGCGGCGGAGCCGGAACCGACATCCCCCACGTCTTTTGGAT
>JBDNCR010000183.1:0-4648 GCA_046719555.1 Verrucomicrobiia bacterium
CGACATTGAGCGTAAGAACGCCCCAGCCGTGGAAGACGAAGTATTGTCGAAAGAAACGGAGGAAATGTTCGAGAGACATGTCTCCCAAACGTTTTCCGAGGAGGTTAGTGCACTCTTGGTCGAGGCGTTTGGCGAGTCGGTTGCCCCAGATGGTGCCACACCGCCGGAGGATGAATTTCCAACCCGGCCCGGCCTCTTCGACCAGTCCTCGGTAAATGCCGCCGAGCAAATCGGTGCTGAGAACACAGAGACGGGTTTTGGCGGGGTTCCAGATCACGCCTTCACGCAGGTCGAAGGTTAGGGAGGCGTCGTGGAAGAGATGGTTCTCGTCTAGGAGAGCGAGGAGGTTTTGGGCATTGGCATTCATATCAATAATCCTCGGTGAGGACCTCGAGGGATTGGGTGAGGAAGGGCTCGATGAGGCGGTAGGACGATTCGGACAGTTCTCGCTGCATTTCCTGCCGGAGTCGGTAGTAGCAGTGATAAATGGACATGGTTTTCTGGGGAAGCGGTGCGAGAGCCTTTTCGAGCTGTTCGTCCGCAAAGAGGGTTTTGCCGGCTCCGGGTTTGCGCGGCGGGAATTCAAAGGCCTGGAGGATGGTCTTGAGCCAGATGAGAAGTTTGTCTTCGAACCATTGCGGGTCGTTGGCCAGCATCGCCGCGCAGGCATAAGTGACGACGTAACGAACATCTCGCGGGCATTTGGCCGAGGCGTGGTCGTGGAATTGGTTGTAGTCGTATTGGGAGAAGACCTCTTTGACCACCTTGGAGATGATCGCCACGTCTTTCTGCCGGATTTCCTTGCAGGCATCGACACGTGGGGCGAGGTCGGGGAATTCGTCAAGAATGGTGTCAAACTCCTCGTCCTTGAAATGTCGGCTTTCGGCCTGTTTGAACAAAACCGAGAGCTTGGGGTGTTTCCTTGGGTTGGTATCGGTGTCGACCTTGGCATTCATGATTGGAGTCCTAGGGAAGGTTCAGGGGTGGGTTGTGGGCGACGCCCGGTCCAGGGGAGGGCGGCGAAAAAGGTGGCGGCAGTGCTGGAGTCGTGCGGGTGAGATGAGGAGGTGTAGGCCGCGAGGAGATTCTGTTCGCGTCGAAGTTTCGAGGCGAGATGGAGAGCCTGTGAGGTGGCAGCGGCAGCGAGGTTTTCGAGAGATTGAAAGCCGGGGGCACCTCCGGCGAGCAGAGGTTCGGTCGGTCCAGTGGGTGTTCCTCCGCGAGCTTGCCAGGGAATGGAGTAGGCGAAAAATTGGCGGCAGGAGTCCTGGACGGCAGGAGGGGCCGCTTGCGCAAAGAACTGAGGAATCTCGCGGGTGGGATCATTGCGATGGAAACTGAGGCTTTGGAAGAAAAGGCCGGTTTGGACCCGGGCGGGATCGATGGCGAAGATGGAGATGGCGGCTCCTGGGGCGGGTAAGCGAGCGCTGGAAGCGTTGGGTTGAGGAGCTTTGTCTTGGCCGGCAGGGGGCTCGGTCCCTGATGGGGCGGGGATCGGTTGGCTGGAGGATGGGGTGGCGTGAGTTTCGGGGAGAGCCGGTGAGGCCGGGGTGTGGAGCGGTAGAAGTTCCAGCAGGCGGCGCAACGGAGCCACCGGGTCGGACGGAGGGGTGCGGGCCCCTGTGGCGAGGGCCGCCAGGGAGGCTCCGATGCTTTGCCAGGACTGGACTTCGCGGGGGCGCATGGTTAGAGGAGTTTGTCCATGATTTCTTGGGCATTGGCACCTTCGCGCCGCCAGAATTCGGCAGCGTTGACCTTTTCCTTCTGGCCGACCAAGAATTTGCAGCAGTCGTTGCCCATGGAGTAGCACTGCACCTCGATGGAATCCCGTTCCTTGCGGTCGAAGAAACTGAAGACGCCTGCGAACATTCCGGCATACATGTGACAGACGGGTTTGCCGACCTGTTCCATCGACTTGGCCACCGCGCTATTGCGGATGGTGATGAACGTCATGTCCTGCTTTTCGAAGCTAAAGTCGATGGTCCAGCCTCCCCAGCCTTCGAGGGTGAGAGGCCACCACCAGGATTCCATGACGAACTTTTTGTTCATGTTCCAAATGTCGGTTTTGCCGCCGCCGAATTCATGGCGCATGCGGTCTCCAAAACGTTTCATGTCGTTGAGACCCCATTGATAGCCACACTGGTACATGATGAGGTTGGCCGCATCGCCCACCTCCTCGTGGCAGCCGCTGTGGAGACCAACGATGAAGTCTTCACTGGCGAGCACGCCGCGTTGTCCGTCGCGCAAGCGGAGGGTGCCGTTTTCCTCGTCGCGTTTGAAGAACTCCTCGGGAATGAAGTAGTTGTGATGGTTTTTGAATCCGCCGTCGGCGGGGGTGATGTCACTCATGGTGGGTTGCTCCTGGTTCGGTCATGTTTGGTTCGATTATGTTCAGAGAGATTTGCTATGGCTTCGAACCTCGAAGACGTCGTAGTTGACATCGCGGAGTTCGAGAATGCGGGATCGGGTAATGATCTTGTCTTTTTCGATGAGAATTCGGCCGTCTTTGGGGTGGCGAATCGGGATTTCCGCGCGGCGTCCGACGAGGGATTCCAGGTCGCCGGCGGAAGAGATGTACATTCCTTCGGGCAGTTCGACGACCAGGCCCTCTTTGACAACCCGGGCTTGGCAAGCGAGGCGGCTGTTGCCTTTGGAATCGGTGAGCATGGCCAAGGTGCGTAACTCGCGCTCGGTCGGAGGGGTCAGCGAGTCAGCTCCTTCGCGGATATAAACATGGCAGGTGGAACAGATGCCTTGGCCTCCACAAGCCATGGCGACCTCGCATTTGCGCGCCAGGAGGGTGTCGAGAATGGTCGATTCGGTGCGAACGACCACTTGGTCATTGAGGGGTTTGAGAACGACGGTTTTCATCCGCCCACCTCCTGCAAGGCAGCTTGCAAACGGGAGATGTGCTCGTTCAGGTGCTTGGATTGAAAGCCGTTGCGGGAGAGTAACCCGAGGGTGCCGACCTGGGTGTGGTGAACTCCAGCCACCGAGCCTCGGTCCAGAATCCAGTGAATGCTGCGGCAAGCCAGCCGTTGCAGATTGAGGACCATGTAGCAATCGCTTAACGTTTGCCAAAGACTTCCCGAGGCGTCGGTGTGCATTGAGTCAACCTCGAGGGTCCAAGATCGTCGTCGAAGATCACAAAACCCGGCCTTTTCAATCAGCGGATCTTGAAGCGCGGCTTGGAGAACGTGGATTAACGGGGTGGGGATTTCTGGGGTAGCGTGCATGTTTGGGCAAGGTGAAGAGGGAGCTGTTCGAGGAGGGTCGATGTTTCGAGGGCGGGATCATCGGAGATGGCAAAGAACGAATAAGGTTCACTCAAACCAATGAGGGCTTTCCAATGGGTCCCATCCATCTCGATCCGAACCACCCGTTGACGCCCACTTTTCTCCAGGACAATGGCTGATTTGAAGGTGAGGAATTCAATCAGGTCGAGCCGGAGGCCAGGTTCTCCAAGGCCATGCTGGAAGACAATTCTTCCGGAACGATCGGCGACGATGATCTCTCTCCAGACCGAGCTGCTGGGCGTGTCCGCGGCCGGATCGGTGGATGGAGGGGCGGACCCACTCTCCACCTGCCATTGCCCCGTGGATTCGCTTTCCTCTTCAATGATCATGACTTTGCGCCGGTGTTTCTGGGAGATGCGTCCGGTGATGCGGCGGAAGTCGCGTTGAATTTTTTGATCCTGGTCCACCAGCTCAGGTGGAGGGAGCAGCATTGCTTCGTCCATCTGTTGGGCGGCTTCCATCAAAACGGATTCGCAGGAACGATCCACATTGGGGGGATCCTGGCTGTTATCGTTGACGATGGAAAAGGTGCCGCCCTTGAGGGCGAGAATCCGATAGGCGGCTTCAGGTCCGGTTAGATGGAGAAAAGAGGCCGAGTGAATCCGGCCGTTGCGGATGACGAGCTCTCCTTCGCCAGCCGGGGCTTGGACTTGGAGTCGGACGTTGCGATGGCTCAGACCGAGCATCTGCACCAATTCGGGCAAGGAGATATCGGGGAGCAGGCCCGTCATTCCGCCGGAAGCTCCGGGGTCGGTTGAGGGACCGGGTGAGGGGTGAGTGACAGGCAAGGATCGATGTTCGGCGAGGCGATTGGGCACGCTGTCCTGTCTTGGGGCCGAGGATGCTGGGGAAAACAGAGATGGTTCCTCAAGTTCCATGAACTGCCGGAACAGAAGTTCGAATTGATCGGGCGCAATCGGTTTGGTGAAGAATTCCAGCGCGCCGGATTGCATGGCCATGGCACGCAGGTGGGGGTCGCCAAAGCCGGTGAGGACTGCTTTGCGGACGTGAGGGTGCTTGCGTTGAACAAGTTTGAGAAGTTGCACGCCGTCGATCTGTGGCATTCGAATATCGACGACCAGAACGTGGACCGGGGAGTCTTGTAAAATCATCAGGGCATCGGCGACGTTGGTTGCGGATCGCACGAGGAAGGAGCGGCCGAGGGTTTCCTTTTGCCACTGGCGGAACAGTCCAAGCAGTGAGGCCAAGAAAGATTCGTCATCATCAACGAAGAGCCAGACCGCCTCGGAAGACATGACAACCGATAGTGCAATGCCAGTGCCAACTCCTCGCCAGTTTGGGCCCGGAGCGAAGTTTAACAGAGAAAACAGGCAAAAATATTAGTGACAATC
>JBDNCR010000184.1:0-4638 GCA_046719555.1 Verrucomicrobiia bacterium
CCACGTTGGCATTGTTCTTTCAACCAGGGAACCTGAGCGGCTGCGGGACGGGCTGGCCGGTTTGGGTGTCACCATGATGAGCGCTGGCTCGGCCACAGAGCCAGGCGGCTACACCGGGGCTGGGCGCGAGGGGATCCATCGCACGGAGAAGGGCAAGGCGGTGCCGGTGATCGCCTCCGAAGGAGAGTTCGCCACCGAACAGTTCTCGATTTCCGATGAACGGTCGGCGGGTGTCATCGCCCAACGGTTGCGCGAACTCGGACTGGATCCGGTCTGGAAAGACTGGGACGTGGCTTTGGGTTGATGGAATCGAGGGACGGGCGACCTCCGCCAATCGCCACGCCAGCCTGGATAGGGCTTGCTCAGGGAGCCGAGGGGGGAGGGGTGGGCAGGAGCGACTGCGCTGCCTCCAGGGCTTGCGGGAGGGCATCGGGTTTGGTTCCGGAACCTTGCGCAAGCTCCGGACGTCCACCGCCCTTGCCCTCAATCAGTGGAGTGATGTGTTGAATCACTTTGCCGGCCGGGTGAGATTTCTGAGTGGTTGGATCGAAGTTAAAGGCAAGGAGGTGAACTCGCGCGACCGATCGGCAAGCGAGCAGGCCGGCTCCAACAAACCGTTTCTTAAGCTCGGCGGCCAGGAGAGGTAAGAGATCGGGATCGACCTCGCCCAAGTCCGCAAGGAGGGGACGGCCACCGGACGTTGAAAGCAGATCGGGAGCGAGGGCAGCGGCTTGGCGTTGAAGTTGGGCTTGCCGCTGCTTGAGAGATTCTTTTTCCCGGTCTCTTTGGAGCGCTTCTGCTTGTTCAAGCAGTTGCAGAGCCGCCGCTCGCTCTGTCCATAGGGAATCAAGGTCGGAAAGCTTGTCGGGAGGGGTCCAGGCGAGCGGTTGGCCCGTCCGATGCGCAAACTCGCTGATCCGGCCTTGAATCTTGTCAAACTCAACCATCAGATGGTCGCGGAGGGCTTCCCCGCAAACGGCTTCAATGCGGCGAACACCGGCCGCAATCGCAGATTCGGAGAGGATACGGAAAGGACCGATGGCGGTAGTGTTTCGCACATGGGTTCCGGCACAGAGTTCTTTGGAGAAGCCGCCAATGTCGACCACGCGAACCGTATCCCCGTATTTGTCGCCGAAGAACTGGAGGATGGAATGATCGGTTTTAACCTCGGAGTAGGGACGGGAATACCAACAGACCGCGATGGATGCGCGGATCTTTTCGTTTACCATCGCTTCTACTCGGGCCACTTCCTCCGGTTTCATTGCCTGGAGATGAGAGAAATCAAAGCGGAGTCGGTCAGGACCAACATAGGATCCCTTTTGACCTACGGTAGGCCCAAGAACCTCCCGCAGAGCCCAGTGCAGAAGGTGAGTGGCGGAGTGATGGCCCTCGATCCGAGCGCGTCGTGCCGAATCAACGACCGCCCGCAGCGGAAATTCGAGATGGTCCAGCAGGTCAACGTCCGGAGTGAGATGGGCGACGCCTCGACCAGCCTTGCGCGTGTCGGTGATGCGAATCCGCCGACCACCAAACTCGAGCGTTCCGGTATCCCCGACCTGACCGCCCATCTCCGCATAGAAAGGGGTCGGGGAGAAATAGAGGCGTGCCACGATAGGATCGTCTGGTTGGCGACCAAACTCGACTTTGTGCGAGAGGATTTGAACGAGGGCTTCCGGCTGTTCGTAGCCGACAAACTCGGCGGGCGGGATCGATTCGTCATGTTCCGCAACGTCAATGATCTCCTTTTTCTGGGCAGCCTGCGACCGTTCCTTCTGGGCTTGCATCAGCCTGTCAAACTCGTCTCGATCAACGGTCAGATTACGTTCTCGCGCCAACAATTCGGTCATATCGAGGGGAAAGCCGTAGGTATCGTAGAGCTTGAAGGCGATGTGGCCGGGAATGCGCTGGGGAGCGAGGTTTCCGTCCAGAGACGGTGCCACTGCGGTCGAAGGGGCCGTGGCCCCGCCACGAAGGAAATTTTCAAAAAGAGTGATCCCGTGATCCAACGTCCGATTAAAGCTTTCCTCCTCAGCCTGGAGAACCTGGGCGATGGACTGTTCCTGCTGCTGAAGCTCTGGAAAGATGCTGCCCATGGTCCGAGTGAGCACAGGGACCAGTTGAGCCAGGAAGGGCTCTCGTAAACCGAGAGCACGAGACCACAGAAGGGCCCGACGAAGGATCCGACGGAGAACGTAATTCCGACCCGTATTGCCGGGGAGGATGCCATCGGCAATGGACAGGCTTAGGGTCCGGATGTGGTCGGCGATGACCCGAAAGGCGATATCCTTGCGCTCCGTCTCGCTCAGTCCGACAAGTCCTTGGCGGGGAAGGGTTCGGGTGTAGGTGTGGCCACAGAGTTCTTCCAATTTTCGAAAGATGGGCGCAAAGACATCGGTGTCGTAATTGGAGATCACGCCCGTGAAGTCGGTGAAGTTTCGCGTGCACTGAACGATGGAGCAGGCTCGTTCGAACCCCATGCCGGTGTCAACATGACGGGCTGGAAGCGGACGGAAGGAGCCGTCAGCGCCGGCGTTAAATTGGATAAAAACCAGGTTCCAGATCTCGATGCAGCGGGGATCTCCCGCATTGACCAAAGAACCCCGGCTGTCGCCCAAGGGAGTAAGATCGACGTGCAGTTCGGAGCAAGGCCCGCATGGACCGGTCTCACCCATCATCCAGAAGTTGTCCTTCTTATTGCCTCCGATGATGTGAATCGCCGGGTCAAGACCGGCTTTCTGAAAAAGACCTGCCCAGACGTCACGTGCCTCCTGGTCGAACTCGGAGGGATCCCCGGGACCAGGCTGATAAACGGTCGCGTAAAGCCGTTGGGGCGGGAACTTCCAACGATCAACGACGAGTTCCCAAGCCCAAGTGATGGCCTCTGGTTTGAAGTAATCCCCAAACGACCAGTTGCCGAGCATTTCAAAGAAAGTGTGGTGGTAGGTATCGAGGCCGACATCCTCGAGATCATTGTGTTTGCCGCCGGCCCGAATGCATTTTTGGGTGTCAGCCGCGCGTGGCGGCGAATAGGGGCAAGGGATTTCGTTGAGGAAAATTGGCACGAATTGGTTCATCCCGGCATTGGTGAAGAGAAGGCCTGGCGATTCGGGCAAAAGTGGGGAAGAAGGAACGATGGTGTGACCTTTCTCGCGGAAGAAATCGAGGAAGCTTTGGCGCAGTTCGGCGGAAGTCATGAGCGTGGAAGGTTAGCGAGGGGACGAGTTGTGACAATGCTGGAAGCGACGGCTGACGCCTGACCTGGCGTATTTAAGATAACAAATATTGTGCGAAGTATATCGAGAGGGGTTCGGTCGGGCCTTACCGGATGGCGCCCCATCTTGAGCTAACCGGCCAATACACCCACAATCCGGTTCCGACCAGGTTGTTTCGCGGCACACCTCCCCAGCCTCGACTGTCAAAACTGAATCCTGAGTTGTCGCCCATGGCCCAGAAGGTTCCGGAAGGCACTTGATAGGTTGCCCCTATCGAGTTGAGAAACTGGTTCTCACCCTGAATCTTGTATCCCGTGTGTCCACCGCTCTGGGTGGCCATCAGGTCAAAAACCTTCCTCCCGCCTAACCGCTCTCCGTTCACGAGCAGAAACGGCGGATCGATTTCAAGCCGGTCGCCAGGCAGTCCCACGCAACGTTTGATGTAGAACTGCGTGGTCGCCTCGGACGGGCGCATGGTGCGTAAAATTGCAGGAATATTGTGCGTGGTAAAAACAAAGACTTCACCCCGCTCGGGTCGCCGGAAGTGGTAGACCATCTTGTTGACGAAAATGTGGTCTCCGGAGGTCACCGTGAAGTTGGCGGCAACCGTCCGAGCGGGCACCATTTCGCCGGGATGGAGTCCGGAACCTTGGATGAATTCTTTAGCGGTGCACGGGACGGAGAAGCGTTCGGAGCCGATCACCACATCGGTCTTCGGCAAAAAAGGAATCCCGAGCAGGCGGCCTTCCTGGATGGACCGGACCACCCCACCCTGCTTGGTCTCAATCCGGCAATAGGCCCTCCCGAAAACCAACCAATCGATCCCGAGTTGCAGAACGTGGGGCCGCTGGTCGGGCGGCAGAGGTTCAACCTGGATTCCGTAAAGCGTTGGCTTCATTGAGTCGGTGGGGATTTTAAACGGCTGAATAAAGTAAGCCCGGATCCCGAGCGCCAACACCACCGCCATGAGCAACACATCGATGTTATCGGTCCAGGCGGCAAAGCGAGGTGGCGGGAAGAGTCGGGTCACCTGGGATTCCGCCCGGGCCGCCAAAGACGCTTGGGCGGCCGGATCTTTTGGGAAGGACTTGAGGTCGGACCGGAGGGAAGATTCCAGCTCGGATGCCTTAGCTAAGTCTTTCTCCGAAAGCAGGTCACGCGAGTATTTGATGCGTTTACGTAAATACTCATGCGCCTCGAGCACTTTTTTCTTGTTTCGATTAAAAAACGGCATAAATCAGCTGATTTCAGGACTTTAGCACCTCAATGAACGCTTCCTGGGGGATATTGACTTTCCCGAACTGTTTCATCCGCTTTTTGCCCTCTTTTTGCTTCTCAAGGAGTTTCCGCTTTCGGGTGATGTCACCGCCGTAACATTTTGCGGTGACGTTCTTTCCGATCGTTTTTACGTCCTCGCGCGCAATGA
>JBDNCR010000185.1:0-4634 GCA_046719555.1 Verrucomicrobiia bacterium
TGCGGTCGGTGGTTTCGGGCAGGGTGGTGAATTCGTCCCGAGGGAAGCCGATAAAGCCGGAGCCGGTGGTTTTCATGATGCGCCAGGCTTTGAGACCGCCGTGGAGGGTGGTGTGGTCGCGGGTGGCGCGAAGGGCGGCGGTGCGGATGGGACCGGAGAACTGGAAGGTGTGGGGGTGAGGTTGGCCTTGGAGGGTGCAGCGTGACCAGGGAGCTTGTTCGAGGTCGAGGGTGAGGGAGTGGACGTGGGAATATTTGTTGAGGAAGTGGTCCCGGACGAACAGGGCGAACTCTTCGGGGGTGGTTCCGGAGAAGGTGTAGCCGAGGGCGGTGAGGGTGTTTTTCATGGTGTCGGTGGCGACGACCTGAGAGTTGTCTTCGGAGAGGTAGGCGCGGGAGAAATCGCCATCGAGGGCGATGCCGGCTTTGATTTCGAGCACGTCGTGACGGTCCGGGCCTCGGACGGTGCGGAGGAAGCGGACCCGTTGTTTACCGTAGGATTGGGAGAGGAGTGGCATGGGGTGAAGTTCCGGTTGGGTTAAAGGCAAGGATGGGGAGCAGGAATTGGTCCGGGTTGGGAAGGATTCAGGGTGGGGTGGTTCGGGGATGGTCTTGGACGAGGAGGGAGAGGGTGTTGGGGCTGGCGCGACCGGCGGGGGTGCCACAGAAGAGGACGACGGTGACGGGACCTTTGGTGTAGGTGGCCATGCGGCCCTCGAGGCAGGTGCCGTCGGCCGAGAGGCCGCCGCGGCCTTCGAGGTCGGTCCAGCCAAACCGGGCGAGGTCGCGACCGATGGTGGTGAGGGCGTGACGGGCCCGTTGTTCGGTTTCGTAGGTGAGGGAGGCGCTGCGTCCTTCGGTGTGGAGGATTTCGCGGTGGAGGATGAGCCGACCTTCGGGGCGGAGGAGTTCGGGGAACTCGTCGAGGAGGGAGGGGTAGGCACGGGCGAGTTTGGGGCAATCGGTGAAGGCGGTGATGCGGATTTGGGTGGCTTCGGGGCCCGGTCCTGGGATGAGGTAGAGCCGCTTTTCCTGTCCGTCGATTTCGGTGGTGAGCAGGGTGCCGAAGGGTTCGGCCCGGGCGGTTTGTTCGCGGAGGGGGGATTGGAGGCGGTTGGCGAGCTGGCGGTAGAGGTTGGAGATGACGTCGGGATCGGTTCGGGTGAGGAGTTCGAGTTCGATGGCGCGTCGGCCGTTTTCGATGACGGTGTAGATGGCAGCGTGACCCGGAAGTTCGCGGGCGGCTTGGATGAAGGGGTCTTCGGCGTAGAAGCGGGCGGGGAGACCGGCCCAGGCGGCGTGGAGGGGGGTGGGGAGGAAGAGGAGGGCGAGGCAGCCGAGGGTGATGAGGGGAAGGTGGGGGAGTGGCGGGGGATGTTGGCGGGAGGGGAGAGGGGCGGCGCGGGTCATGGGATTAATCGTTGAGGCTACGATCGCTGGCGGCGTTGTAGGCCATCCCAGGGGTGGAGGCGGAGGCTTCGACTTTGATCCCGTCGGCGGTGACGACGTGGGAGAAGAGGTTCTTCATCCAGGGAAGGTTGCGGTAGAGGTAGGGGGAGGTGCAGGAGACGGTCGATTTGACTTCTTTGGCCGGGTTGAGGGGGCTGAGGACGGAGACGACGATCATGAAGGGGTTGGCGATGATCTCGTGGCTGACGGAGACGGTGTCACCGGAGCGGAAGACTTGGGCTTGAAGAAGGGCTTGCATGTCGGCTTCTTTGACGTTGCGGGTGCGGAAGTCGAAGCATTGACCGCGCATGGCGAACCAGGTGTGGGAGCGGCATTTCTGGCGATTGTCCATCATGATGAAGAGCTGGATCATGCCGAGGATGACGACGATGAGGAGGGGCAGGGTGAGGATGAACTCGATGAGGGCTTGGCCGCGCCGGTGGGACCGGGAGAGGCGGGTGGGTGGGGCGGGCGGGAGTTTTTGAGGCGAGGGTTTCATTCTTCAAAGTCCTCCATGGATTGCATTTCGATGTCTTCGGAGTCTTCGCTGATTTGAGCGGCACCTTGTTCGGGGCTGGAGAAGCAACTGCTCTTTTGGCCTTCGGCAAGTTTGAGGTTGAATTTGGATTTGATGGTTTCGATGACGTTATCGGCGATTTTGTCGAGGCCGAGGTCGAGGAAGAAACCGCCGACGTCGCCGAAGGCTTCGGACCAGAAGTTGGTTTGTTTGGCGTCCCAGAAGGGGCCGGGGATGCGCATGGAGACGAATTGTTCGAAGGGGTTGAGGACGTCGTCTTTGGGGTCGCGTCCGTAGAAGACGCCGATGTAGCAGGGATTGGCGGAGGAGACGACCCACATGGTGGGGTAGTCGAGGTCTTGGCCGAGCAGTTTGGGGAGCCAGAAGGTGTGGGAGCTTTTCCATTTGAAGCCGACGACGCCGACAAATTCGCCCACGGCTCCCGAGACGCCGGAGCGGACCATGCAGAGGGTCCAGTTCCGTTCGAGCTGAAGGTTAAGGAAGAGGGAACCGCCGAGTTTGGGGACGTAGACGCCGGTGGGGACGGGGAAGGCGAGGGAGTCGGTGTCGTTGAGGAGCATTTCGTCGATGACGGCGGCGGTGACGCAGATGGGGACGAGTTCGCAGTTCATGATTTTGTCCTGAATCTGCATGGCGCGGGAGATGAGTTGGTAGCCGTGGACACCATCTTCGATGGCCTGGACCCAGGTTTCGGGGTCGAGGAGTTCGCCGACGGCGCGGATGAAGAGGATCTGGCCGACGATGATGACGTCGTTGAGGAGGGTCATGGTGCCGAGGGCCATGGCCTGGGTTCGGGCTCCGGCTCGGGCCGCGGAGTCGGCGGAGATTTGGACGCGCATCCGATCTTCGACCAGGGTGCCGATGTCGAGGGAGATGAAACAGGCGACGGCGAGGAAGAGGACGAGGAAGGGGACCAGGAGGGCCACTTGGCCGGATTGGCGTCGGGAGGCGATGCGGTGGGGAAGCAAGGGGTTCAATCGGAGCCCTCCACAAAGCTGTAGGCGGTGGCGGAAAGTTTGATGGTGGAAGAGTCGGAGCCTCGTTCGAAGAAGGGGCGGAGGATGGGGAGGAGGAGCCGGTAATCGATGGAGACGGTGGCCCCGACGGCGGCTCCGTAGTCGGTGCCGCTGCCGCCTTGGAACTGGAAGGAGAGGGTGGGGTTGGTGGCGCGTCCGATGAGGAGGGGGGAGAGGTAGGTCACGGCAGCGGTGAGGGAGCCGTCACGATAGCCCGTGGTGGCGTATTCACGGGCGGCGTAGAAGGCGGCGAGGTTGAGGAGGCTTTGGGCACGGGAGATGAGGGCGACTTGGATGCCGAAGGCGGCGATGAGGAGGAAGATGGTGAGGATGAAGGCGGTTTCGAGGGCGGCTTGACCCCGTTGGGACGGGGGGAGGGAGGCGAGCCGTGGACGGGGGGAGGTCGCACGGGGCGGGGTGAGAGGGCGCTGGGTTGGGGGGTTAAGAGCCATGGTCGGTGTGGTCGAAGATGGCGGCGCGGATTTGGTTCCAGAAGGGGAGGTCGGCTTGAGGGATGAATTCACCGAGCCAATCGATGCCTTGGGGCAAGGACCAGTAGGGGGGCTTGACGACGGTGCGGACGAGGTAGTAGTCGGTGAAGACGGGGGGCACGTCGCTAACGATGGGTCCATCGGTGTCGGAGGTCATGAGGCGCATGAGGGCGACACCGACCAGGGCGAACATGGTGCCGATGAGGATGTATTCGGTGGCGGCCTGGCCGCGACGATGGCGGGGGTGGGAGGGTGAGTTCATGGGGCGGTCAGCGGTTGGCGGGGCCGCGGGGTTGTTGGCCGACGCCTTCGATGAATTTGTCGCGGACGTCGGGGGGGAGGTTGCGGAGGTCGGGGGCGGAGGGGCCGGTGCCTTGTTGGAGTTGGCGGATGAGTTGTTCGCGCATGCGCTGGGCTTCCTGCATGCGGGCGGCGGCGTCGGCAGGGGTGATGCCGACGGGAGGGACAGCGGGGCCGGAGGTGAAACCGCTTTGGGTTTCACCGGTGCCTTCCACGATGGTGGGGTAACCTTCGACCCGTTGTCGGGAGCGGGAGGCGTCGACGTCGTTGAATTGGAGGAGGCGATCGGCGTTGACGTCGGGGATGTCACGAACGACGACGTCGACGCGACTGCGGAGGAGGAGGCGAAGGTCGCCGCGTTGTTCGGCGAAGGTGATGATGGCCGCTTCTTCGGGGGAGACTTTGAGGGTGACGTTGCGAGCCGGGGGCGGGGCGATGGGTTGGGCGGTGCGGGAGACGGGTGGGGCGGCGGGGCTGCCGGAGGCGGGGTCGGCGGCGCCAACGGTGGTGGGGGAGGCGGTGGAGGTGCCGACGGCGAGGACGGTGACGTTTTGCAGGAGCATGCGGGTGACGGCGGTGGGCCGTCCGGTTTTGGGGTCGGGCAGGGAGGTGGTGGAGAGGATGTCGACCCGGTCGCCGGGGCGGATGAAGCCGGAGACGCCGGAGACGGGGTCGATGGGGATGGTGATGGCGCGTTCGTCAGCCGCGAGCCGTTGGGAGAGGGCTTCGGAGGTGACGAGTTGGATGTCGGTCCAGAGGAGGGGCTGGCCGGAGGCGAGGTTATTGGCGACGATCTGTCCGGCGAGGAGGGGTTTGTCGGAGGCGAGGACGGCGCTGTAGT
>JBDNCR010000186.1:0-4633 GCA_046719555.1 Verrucomicrobiia bacterium
AGGCGTTGGTGGCCCGGTGTGTGGAGTTGCGGAACGCGGCCGGGGAGTCGGGGGATACGGAGACCGAGGATTTGGCGATTGGTCGGATTCGTTCGCATGAGAAGACGCTTTGGATGCTGAAGAGTTTTCTTAAGCATTTGTGAGGCCGGGAGAATTTCCCGGGAGGCCGGGGCCCCGATTGGCGTGTGAACGCGGCATCTGAGAGCGGGAACCCGACCCGGTGGCAGGAAGGGTTGGTGGTGGCGGGAACGGGTGTGGCGTTGGTGGCCACGATGTTGAGTTACGTCGGTCTGGTGTGGTGGTGGGGTCCAGTGGAGGGGATGTCGCTGGTGCGTTGGTCGAGTTTTGGCCAGGGTGACTATGAACCCATGGCCGCACGGGTGACGGTGATGGCGGGGCGAGAGGGCGAGGAGGGGGGAGAGTTTGCGGCTTGGCGGCTGGATGGAGAGGCGTGGCGAAAGTTGCCGGGGACGGGGAGGATTTTGACTTGGCAGGCGGTGGCCGAGGCTCCGTTGCGGGGCGGGGGATCGGTGGTTTGGCTGTGGGATCGGTCGGGGCGGCCAGGTTCGGTGTTGATCGATTTGGGGGTGTGGCCCGGGGCGAGTTCGGCGGCGGTGATGGTGGAGGATCGAGTGATGGGAAGGAAGTGGTTGTTTGAGTGGGAAGGGGATGGAAGGTGAGCGGGGTTCCGGTTTCGCCGATCCGATTTGCGACGATCCGGCTGCTGGTTGGAGGGTGGGTGATGTGGCTGGCGGGGCGTGGGTTGGCGTCGGGAATGTTGCAGGGGGTGGATGGGGTCGTGGTGGCGTTGGCGGGGCTATCCGGTTTGTTGTTGGCCGCTGGAGTGAGTCGAGTTTGGGCCGGTGTGCTGGTGTTGGCGGCGTGGTTGTGGATTCCAGGGTTTCATCCGTTGGGTTGGGAGGGAGCGGGAGGGGTGCTCTTTCTGCTGCTGCTCCCTTTTTTGGGAGCGGGTTCAGGGGAGCCGTGGGCCGGGTTGCGGAGACGACCGATGTGGGGTTGGCGGGTTCCGATTGGGGTGTGGCAGGCCACACGACATTTGTGGATGGTGACGCTGGTGTTGCATGGGGTGGCTTTGTTGAGTCGTCCGGGCTGGCGGAGCGGCGCGGTGTTGGAGAGTCTGACCGAGACGCCAATGGTGGGGAGTTTAGGGGCCTTGATCTTGAAAGGGATTCCTGAGGAGTTCTACGGGGCAGTGGCGGTGGGGTGGGGTGTATGGTTGGTGATGGGGCCGACGTTGTTTTGGATTCGGGGGACGGAACGGCTTGGCTACGGGCTGACAGCGGGAGCGGTGGTGGTGTTTGGGGTGGTTTATGGGGGAAACGAGTTGGTGGTGGCATCGCTGTTGTTGACTTGGCTGTCGTTCGATGGGCGTTGGTTGCCCGGCAAGCCGGAGGGGGTGGGGGGCGATGTGATTCTTTTCGACGGGTTGTGTCCGCTTTGTCACGGAACGGTGGAGTTTGTCTTGGATGAGGCGCCTGAGGGCACGGTTCGTTTTGCTCCGTTGCAGGGGGAGACGGCACGGAGGTTGTTGGGGGGTGGGGTGGCGGAGATGCGAAGTGTGGTTTATGTGAGGGGTGTGGAGGCGGCAGGTCCGGAGATGGCCAGGGAATCGGATGCGGTTTTGGCGATTTGGGAGGGTTTGGGGGGGCTGTGGCGAGTGTTGGCGTGGGCGAGGTGGCTACCGAAAAGGGCGCGGGACGGAGTGTATCGATGGGTGGCGCGCAATCGGTATCGTTGGTTTGGCAGTCTGGAGGTTTGTCCGCTGCCGCCGCTGGAGGTGCGGCACCGATTTTTGCCATGAAGCAAAAGGTGAGCGGAGGGAAATGGGGTTTTACAGGTGGGGCGAGTTGAGGCAGGCTTTAGCGCTTGTGATTTGGTTTCGATCTGTTTTTGCGGGGCTGCTGCTCCTGGGTTTGGGGAGTGTGGCCGAAGGGGTTGAGCGTGTAGGGGCGGATTTACGGAGGAGTGTGGTGCGGATTCAGGTGACGTCGCAGCAGATGGATTATCGGGTGCCTTGGAATCCGGGACAGTTGGGCCGTGGTGTGGGGACCGGTTTTGTGATTGAAGGGGAACGGTTAATGACCAATGCGCATGTGGTGAGCAATGCGCGGTTGATCACAGTGCAGAAGGATGGGGATCCCCGTCGGTTTACGGCGAAGGTGGAGCATGTGGCGCACGATTGCGATTTGGCTTTGTTGAAGGTGGTGGAGGAGGGTTTTTTTGAGGGGATGGAGGCTTTGGAGTTTGGGGGCATTCCGGCGATGGAGTCGACGGTGACGGTGTATGGGTTTCCGCTGGGAGGGGATCGGATGTCGGTGACTCGCGGGGTGGTATCCCGGATTGATTTTCAGGTCTACAGTCATTCGGCGATCGATGCGCATTTGGTGATTCAAATCGATGCGGCCATTAATCCTGGCAATAGCGGAGGTCCGGTGCTGCAGGAGGGGAAAGTGGTGGGGGTGGCGTTTCAGGGGTTCACGGGGGATGTGGCGCAGAATGTCGGTTACATGATTCCGACCCCGGTGACCGAGCGGTTTTTGAAGGATGTGGAGGATGGGAGTTACGATCGTTATGTGGATCTAGCGATTGATTATTTTCCTCTGCAGAATGCGGGGATGCGTCGGGCGCTGGGTTTAGCGGATGATGATACCGGGGTGATGGTGGGGCATGTGACCTCAGCGGGTTCGTCGCATGGTCGCTTGGAGGTAGGGGATGTGTTGCTGTCGATTGACGGGTTGCCCATTGGCAGCGATGGGACGGTGGTTTTGGATGGGGAGCGGGTGGAGATGCCTGAGATTGTGGAGCGGAAGTTTTATGGGGACGAGGTGGTTTTTGAGTTGTTGCGGGCCGGGGAGAAAAAGGAGGTGACGGTTCGTCTGAAACCGGTGTGGCCCTATTTGATTCAGGGGAATTTGTATGATGTGCGTCCGCGTTATGTGATGTATGGGGGACTGGTTTTTCAGCCGGTGACGAGGAATTTTATGGAGGCGTTCAAGCCTACGGATTTGCGGCTGCGTTATTTATATGATTCGTTTGTGCGAGAGGAGATTTTTGTCGAACGGCCGGAGTTGGTGGTGTTGAGCGAGATTCTGCCCGATCCGATCAATACGTTTTTGCTGCCGCTGCGGATGAATGTGGTGGATAAGATCAATGGGGAGCGGGTTCGACGCTTGGAGGACGTGCCTAGGGCGTTGGAAAAGAACGGGGAACGGGCGGTGATTGAGTTGCTGGGGGTGGGACGACCGATCGTCATGTCACGGGCGGCGGTGGAAGAGGCGATGCCGAGGATTCGGTCAAGGTATCAAGTCTTGTCCGACCAGCATTTGGAGGGGAGCTTCGTGCCGAAGGATCTATGAGGGGATGGAGAGAAGCGGGCGCGGCGTGGGTGGTGGGGATGTTGTTGGCCGGGTGCTGGCCGACCGGTCATGGGGAGGTGGCGGAGGAGTCGAGGTCGGAGGCGAAGCCGGAGAAGGAGGCCGAGGCGGAGCCGAGCAACCGCTCGGTGGTGCGGGTGAATGTAACCAGCCAGGTGTATGATTTTTCGCGGCCCTGGTTGAAGCGGGCTCCGTTTAGTCGAAGTGCGTTGGGGGTGGTCTTGGAGGAGGGGCAGGTGTTGGTGACGGCGGAGTTGGTGGCGAATCATAATGTGATCGAGCTCGAGATGGCAGAGACTGGTCAGAAGGCTTCGGCGCAGTTAGTGGCGATCGATTATCAGAGTAATCTAGCGGTAGTGGAGTCGAAGGATCGGGAGTTTGTCTCGGGATTGGTGCCGGTGAGGGTGACCACGACGGGCAAACCGGGGGACCGGATTCAGATTTGGCAGTTGGAAAGCAATGGGTTGTTGGTGACGACCGATGGGACGATAACCACGGTGACGTTGGATCGGTATCCGGACGAGATGAGTTATTTGATGACCTATCGGGTGGCGGCTTCGTTGCAGTATCGGGATTCGAGCTTTGTGGTGCCGGTGATGTTGAATGGGGCATTGGCCGGTTTGCTGACGCGATACGATGCCAAGACGCAGAGTGGCCAGGCAGTTCCCGGGCCGATCATTGAAGCGTTTTTAGCGCGGAAGGCGAGTTTGCCGGAGCCGATTTTTCCGCATGTGGCCTTTTCCCATGCGATGATGCGGGATCCTGAGTTGCGGGCCCATGTGGGGCTACCGGAGGGACGGGCCGGGGTGTTTGTGACCAAGGTGTTAGGGGGAAGCTGGGCGGAGGAGGCAGGCTTGAGGCATGGGGATGTGTTGATGTCGATTGACGGGCTGGAGATTGACCAGGATGGCAGTTACACCGATCCAGTTCATGGGAAGTTGGATCTGGAACATCTTGTCTCCGGGGGGGCGGAGGTGGGGCAAAAACGAAAGTTGACGGTTTGGCGAGATGGGCAGGAGTTGACGCTGGAGGCAACGCTGCGGGGGATGCGGGCGGCAGATTTTGTGAGTCCACCGTTTGTGGCCGATCAGGCTCCGGATTACGAGGTGGTGGGAGGGTTGGTTTTTCAGGAGTTGTCGAGACAGTTTTTGAAGCAGTGGGGTCAGAATTGGCGGACGGCGGCACCGCAGAAGTTGGTGTATTTGGATGAGTTTCAGGGAGAGGTGTTCGGCGGCGAG
>JBDNCR010000187.1:0-4627 GCA_046719555.1 Verrucomicrobiia bacterium
GGCTTTGGTTGCCCATGCGGACGAGGTTTTGGGAACGGGACAGTTTCCAGATTATCCGGGGGCAATGAACGGGTTGCAGATTGCGAACGGAGGGCGGGTGGAGCGGATTGCTTCTGCGGTGGATGCCACGGAACGGACGCTACGGGCGGCGGTTGGGGCCGGTGCGAATTTGTTGGTGGTGCACCATGGGTTGGGGTGGCAACCGTTGCTGCCGATGGACGGGGCGAATTATCGGAAGATCAAGGTGGCGTTGGAAGGGGACTTGGCGCTGTATAGCGCTCACTTACCGTTGGATGCGCATGGAAAGCTGGGGAATAATGTTCTTTTGGCGCGGGCTCTTGGGTTGCGGCGGGTGCGACCGGCCTTTGTGGAGATGGGGGTGGCGATTGGGAGGATGGGGGAGACGACTTTGACGCGGGAGGCGTTGGCGGAGCGGTTGGCCCGGGTGTTGGGTAAGGCGCCGTTGGTGGTTGACGGGGGTCCGGCGCGGGTGAGACGGGTGGGGGTGGTGACGGGTGGGGCTGGGACGCGGATTGCGGAGGCGGCGCGGGAGGGAATCGATACGTTTATCACGGGAGAGGGGAGCCATTGGACGGATGGAGTGGCGCGAGACTTAGGGGTCAACTTGATGTACGGGGGACATTATTTAACGGAGACTTTTGGGGTTAGGGCTTTGGCGAATTATTTGACGAAAAAGTTTGGGTTGCCGAGGGCGGTTCATTTGGATTTTCCGACTGGGCTCTGAGCTGGGGTTAGGGGGGACGGATTTGATGGGGTGAAAGATGGAGATGAGGGCGGGTTAAAAGCGGGTTAGGTTTGGTGCATGGAGCGAGCGCGCACGGATTTGGGGTTCACGTTGGTGGAGTTGCTGGTGGTGGTGGCGGTGGTGGGGCTGCTGGCCGGTTTGGCGGTGGCGGTGATTCCGCAGGTGCTTCAGTCGGCGGATGGGGCCGATTCGTTGCAGCGGTTGCGCGGTTTAGGGCAGGCGATGGAGTTGTATGCGACCGATCATGGGGATCGTTTTCCCGGACCGCTTTGGCCGGGTCAGGTGCCGCAGTTTGATCCGAATCGGGAGGGCCGCTTGGTGCGGGAGTTGGCGGATTATCTGGGGGTGGAGAGGCGGGCTTCGCCGTATGTGGTAGAGGCATTCATTCCGAGGGCGCTGCGGAGGGAGATGGCGGGGCAGCCGTGGGAGGAGGTCCGCGTTTATGTGGTGCGGTCTGAGGTGGAGGTGGGCGGGGAGGTGGTGCGACCGTTTGGACAATTGGCGGGGGGGAGGGCGGCGGCAGGGATGCGGGGTTGGGTGGCGGGTTTGTCGAAGGGTTCGGAGTGGATGATTGCCGAGACCGACCAGCAGCATCCGACGGTGGCGACGGCGCCGTGGCGGCAATGGACGCCCCGGGAGCCTTTGCATGAGGGGCGTCGAGCGGTGTTGATGTTTGACGGGTCGGTGCGGTTGGAGAAGTAGGACGGAGAGAATCTGCGGCCGGGTTTGGTGTGGAGGCGAGGTTAAGGAGCTGGGCGGTCAGGACCGTTGAGGGAGAGGTAGGTGGGGCGGGCCAGGCCTTTTTCGAAGAAGTCAAGGAGGCGCATCCCTTCGGAGGGTTTCAGGCGATCGGATTTGATGGCGGCATCGATTTGAGCCTTCATGAGTCGGGCCAGTTGTTGGGTGTCATACTGCACGTCGGTGAGCACCTGTTGGATGGAGTAGCCGGGGATGGTTTCTTCGATGTAGAAACCGGAGGGTTCATCTTCGTCGAGGAAGACGTGGGCTTCGTTGACGGGGCCGAAGAGATTGTGGAGGTCGCCCATGACATCTTGGTAAGCGCCCATGAGGAAGAAGCCGAGGATGTAGGGTCGTCCGTCGGCGGCGTGGAGGGGGAGAGTGGAGCGGACCGATTCGGAGTCGATGAATTTGTCGATTTTTCCGTCGGAGTCGCAGGTGATGTCAACGAGGGTGGCGGAGTGGGTGGGACGTTCGTTGAGGCGGTGGATGGGGCAGATGGGGAAGAGTTGGCCAAGTGCCCAGTGGTCGATGAGGGATTGGAAGACGGAGAAGTTGCAGAGGTATTGATCGTTGAGTTGGGCGGTGATGTCGCGGAGTTCTTGGGGGAGGGATTTGACGGTGCCGTAGAGGGCGACGATGCGTTCAACGAGGTGCCAGAAATAGGTTTCGATTTTGGCTTTGCTTTCAAGGTCGAGGAGGCCGAATTCAAAGCGGCCGAGGGCTTCCTGTTTGAGGACCAGGGCGTCGTGGAGGGTTTCCCGCCGATTTTTTTTGTTGAGTCCTTCGATGAGGGCGACGAATTCGCGGACCATTTTGTGGTCGCTGTCGGAGGCGACGACGTTGAGTTGGCGGGTTTTCTCGATGGTGCCGAAGGTTTCGACGAGGAGAACGGAGTGGTGAGCGACGATAGCGCGCCCGCTTTCGGTGACGATGTCAGGGTGGGGGACTTTTTCTTCGTCGCAGATGTCGGCGATGTTGTAGACGACGTCGCGGGTGTATTCTTCGAGGGTGTAGTTGGTCGAGGAATCTCCGGAGGTGCGAGAGCCGTCGTAGTCGACGCCGAGGCCGCCGCCGCAGTCGATGTATTTGAGGGCGACGCCAAGTTTGTGGAGTTTGGCGTAAAAGCGGGTGGCTTCGCGCACGGCTTTTTTGATGGTGAGGATATCGGGGACTTGGGAACCGACGTGGAAATGGAGGAGTTGGAAGGAGGGGAGGAGATTCTCGGCGCGGAGAAGGTCGACGGCTTCCAGGAGTTCGCGGGTGGAGAGGCCGAATTTGGCGTTTTCGCCTCCGGAGAGGGCCCATTTTCCGGCGCCTTTGGCTTGGAGTCGGACGCGGATGCCGATGAGGGGGGCGACGTTCATTTCGCGTCCGATTTCGATGATGAGCCGGAGTTCCTCGAGTTTTTCGACCACCATGATGATTTGTTTGTCGAGTTTGCGGCCGAGGAGGGCGATGCGGATGAACTCGCGGTCTTTGTAGCCGTTGCAGATGATGAGGCTGGCGGGGTTGTTGTGGACGGCCAGAGCGGCATAGAGTTCGGGCTTGGAGCCGGCTTCGAGTCCGAAGTTGTAGGGGGTGCCCGCGTCCTGGATTTCCTCAACGACCTCACGGAGTTGGTTGACTTTGATGGGGAAGACGCCGCGGTAGGAGCCGGAGAAGTTGAATTCGGCAATGGCGTGGGCGAAGGCTTCGTTGAGTTTGCGAACCCGATCGCGTAGGATGTCCTGGAACCGAACGAGGACGGGGGTGTGCAGTCCTTGGGCGGTGCATTCGTCGAGGACGTCGACCATGTCAATCGCGGGGCCGGAACGGCCTTTGGGCCAGATGGCGATGTGACCTTTGTCGTTAATGGAGAAGTAATCGCCGCCCCAGCGGTCGATGTTGTAGGTGAGGGCGGCATGGTCGAGGGACCACGGGTCGGTGGGGATGCGCATGGTTGGGGCTTGTATAAGATGGCGGAGGGAATTTGCAAGGGGGGCTTGGGAGGAAAAATGGCCTCTTGTGAGTGGGGAGGGGATTCCTAGGATGGAGGGATGGGTGAGACATTGATTCCGGTGCGGATTTTGGGGTTGATGCCGGCCGATTCCGGGGTGGCGGTGTTTTTAGGCAATAGCGAGAAGGCGTTCAGCATTCAGGTGGAGCATGGGATTGGGCACACGATTGCGATGTTGTTGCGCGGAGATAAACGGGAGCGTCCGCTAACGCATGATTTGATCAAAATGGTGTTTCAAGCGTTCCAGATTACGGTGGAGCGGATTGTGATTAATGATTTGCGGAATGACACGTACTTTGCCCGGTTGACGTTGAAATCGGCCAATGAGGTGCACAAGATGATTACGGAGATTGATGCCCGACCGAGTGATTGTCTGGCGATTGCGCTGGAGACGAAGAAGCCGGTGTATGTGGCGCAGCGGGTTTGGGATCAGGTGACGGATCTGTCAGGGTATTTTAACAAAATGAAGAAGAAGCTGGAGGAACCAGGGAGTGAGGAGGGTGGAGGTGATGCGGACCCGGAGGAAGATTGAAGGGTGGGGTGGATCTGAGGGGCGTGGGCGACGGGGATGGGGGTTTGAAGTGGGTTTAAAAGTGAAAAGGAGGTGGTGATGATCGAACTGGTTTCAACGATGGCCGTGCAAAGTTATTGTTTCCGAGGGCTCAAGGAGAATCGGGCGGTGGCGCGGGAGGTTCGGGTTCTTGGCTTGGAACGAATTGAGTTGTGTGGGGTGCATGCGGATTTTTCCGATCCAGCGAGGTTTGAGGCGGTGGTGGATTTGTATCGAGAGGAGGGGGTGTCGGTGGTGTCGCTTGGGGTGCAGACGTTTGTGGGCAATGACGGGGAGCGGGTGTGGTTTGAATGTGCGCAACGGGCTGGGGCGAAGCATTTGTCGGCGCATGTGAGGGTGGATACGTTTGGGGTGGCGTTGATGAAGTTGCGGCGGTGGTCGCGAGAGTTTGGGGTTCGGGTGGGGCTGCATTGTCATGGCGGGGCGATGTTTGGGGGATCACCGGACGAGATGGAGTTTTTGTTGGGGTTAGGTGGGCCGGAAGTTGGTTTGTGTTTGGACACGGCCTGGGCGATGCAGCTGGGGCCTCAGGCAGGCGATCCGGTGGAGTGGG